>JAFTCS010000122.1 GCA_017454565.1 Clostridia bacterium | reverse complement strand
TATAGTGCCGCTTCTTGGAAAGATATTTTCCCATATACTTTATGACATAGTCAAGGACAACGCTGATTTGCAGGTGGTCAATGAAGCAAAGATGGTCGTGGAAGAATTCAACAAGCCGCTGGGTTTTTCTGCGGTGCTGAGGATGCCCTTTGGCGGGCTTTCACTGATACTTATTCTTGTTTTTGTTGCGGCGTCAAGCTTTCTGTTCCTTGACATCGGCGGCGGCTTCATAAAGAATATTGCAGGTCAGATACCCGGCAGGGGATATTCCTGCTACGGCAAGTATGCGGCGGTATGTCTGCAGGGGCTTATACTCATGGTATGTGCCTTTATCGGAGGTTTTCTCGGAAATCTCGTTGTAAGGGGCATAAGCTTTGACAGCGAGATACCCGCAGGGATACTTGAATTCGCCCTGAAATGGCTGATTATATGCGGTCTGGATGCTGTCCTGCTGTTTTTTACCACAGGCATGGGAAACAAGGTGCTCGGCATTGTCATGGCAGTAGTTTTTGGCACCGGTGCGCTGGGAATGTTTTATATGCCTATAAGCTTTGGCGTAAAGATGCTTTTTCATCTTGATGAATTTGATCTCGGAAAATATATGCCGGATCAGATGCTTTCTGCAAGTCCGATAGTCACATGGGCAGCGTTCATCGGCGGCGCTGCCATGATAGCAGTGTTCATACCGCTGACGGTAAAGCTCTTCAACAAGCGAGATGTCAAATAATTTTCTCCCCAGCGTGACGCTGGAACCCTGTTCGCGGGGGTCGCTTCACTGCGTTTCGCTCTGAGTACGAACCGAAACTTTACCGCTCGCGCACAGAACTTTTTTCAAAGTCCGACAACATAAAAGTTTCGCGTGTTTACATGATAATAAGATTATTTTTGTTTTGTAAGTATTGCTATTTTTTGGTCTCGATTATTGTATGAAACGACAATTTTTTTAAATTTTTTAATTTCTCTTTCAAAAAACTGTGCATTATGATATAATACATACGCAGAAATATTTATTTTGGGAGGAATAGCAATATGTATTATCTTGGTATTGATCTCGGCGGAACAAATATCGTTGCAGGTGTTGTTGACGAGGAAGGTAATATCATAGTTAAGGCAAGCTGTAAGACCAATATCCCGCGCTCACAGGAAGAGATCTGTGACGATATGGCAAGCGTTGCTCTCAAGGCTCTTGAAAGCGCAGGCCTTACAAAGAATGATATCAACTATGTGGGCATCGGTGCTCCCGGCGCAGTAAACGGTGCTACCGGTGTTATCGAGTTTACCAGCAACTTTGGTTTCCACAACTGGGCTATCGGTGACATGATGAACGAGCGTCTCGGTCTTGATATCTATGTTGAGAACGATGCAAACGCTGCTGCTTACGGCGAGTTCTGTGTAGGTGCGGCTAAGGACGCCAACGATGCTATCGTTATCACTTTAGGTACAGGCGTAGGCGGCGGTATCATCATCGACGGACAGATCTACAGCGGTTCAAACTATGCAGGTGCTGAGCTTGGCCACATGGTAATCCATCACGGCGGACGTCAGTGCCCCTGCGGCAGAAAGGGCTGCTGGGAGGCTTACTCATCCGCTACCGGTATCATCAACATGACCAAGGAGGCAATGATTAACCCCTACAACAAGGATTCCATCCTCTATAAGATGATCAACGGCGATGTATCAAAGATCGACGGCAAGACAGCTTTTGACGCTATGCATGCAGGCTGCCCTGTGGGTAAGGCTATTGTTGACGAGTATATTTCTTATCTGGGCACAGGTATCGTTAACATCATCAACATTTTCCAGCCTGAGATCCTCTGCATCGGCGGCGGTGTAAGCTATCAGGGCGCAGCTCTTATCGATCCTCTCAGAAAGATCGTTGAAGCAGAGCGCTACACAAAGCACAACGACAGACAGACTGAGATCTGTCTCTGCCAGCTTGGCAACGATGCCGGACTTATCGGTGCAGCTTACCTCGGCAAGTAATATGCCGGTCTTATGACCATACATAAGGCGATAAATTCTGACGAATAATTTTTTCAGGAACCGACGATTATTTCGCCGGTTCTTTTTTGTTGTTATTGATAAAAACAATAAAATTTTGCTCAAGCTTTTTTGCGCAGAGCTTGTTCTGCGTGAATATAGATTACTTATGATATGAATTATTGTTAATAAATGGTTTTGCTTTGCCGGTTTATGGTAAAAAATACAGCACACGACGCCGGGTGTCTCTTTTAACAGGGGGTATGAAAATTTTGTGTAAAACGGAGAAAAACACCATAAAATAAGCGGCTCCTGCCATTTGAGCTTGACAAGGAACCGCTGATGTTATATAATTATAAAATGCACATAGTAGGAGAGTGCCCGCTTTTGCACCATTCTCACATGAAGCTTATGATGATATTACCATATCCGGGGAAAAAAATCAAGTGCTTTTTTCATCCGCGCATTAAAGTGCGGTAATTGTAAAAAGAGTACGGATATGCAACTTTATCATCCGGCTGTACGCTGTTCCGGAAGCGTCCGGCATGCAGCTTCACAGGACTGTGCCGCCCTGTCCGGTCGGGGCATTCAGAATGCAACTAATTGAATGGAGTGATAATATGGTAAACGCCAGACCCGTGCGTTTGGGTAAAACTGAGCGAATGAGCTTTTCTCACACCGACGAGATCATTGAAATGCCTAACCTTATCGAGATCCAGAAGGATTCCTATAAGTGGTTCCTTGAAAAGGGACTGAAAGAGGTGTTTGAGGACGTTTCGGGTATTACCGATCATTCGGGAAATCTTGTGGTGAGCTTTGTGGACTACAAGATAGAGACAGACAAGCCGAAAAATACCATAGCAGAATGTAAGGAGAGAGACACTACCTATGCGGCTCCGCTCAAGGTAAGGGTACGGCTCCATAACAAAGCGGCAGTCAACAGCATGGAGGCTATAAAGGAATCCGATGTGTATTTCGGTGATTTCCCGCTTATGACTCCCAGCGGTACCTTCGTTATAAACGGAGCAGAGCGTGTTATCGTATCACAGCTTGTAAGGTCGCCGGGCGTTTACTATAAGATGGATCACGACAAAACCGGCAAGGAGCTTTTCAGCGCGACCGTTATCCCTAACAGAGGCGCATGGCTGGAATATGAAAACGACATCAACGATGTTTTCTATGTCCGTATAGACAAGAACAGGAAGCTTCCGGTCACTGTGTTCATAAGAGCACTCGGTCTTGGCACCGATCAGGAGATACTTGACTTCTTCGGTGATGATGACAGAATAATCGCCACTCTTGAAAAAGACCCCACCGATAACAGGGATGATGCTCTAAAAGAGGTCTACAGAAAGCTGCGCCCCAGTGAGCCGCCTACAGTAGAGAGCGCTCAGGCACAGATAGATATGCTTTTCTTCGACCCCAGACGCTATGATATGTCAAGGGTCGGCAGATATAAATTCAACAAGAAGCTCGGCATTTCAAACCGCCTTGCAAACCATGTGCTGGCTGAGCCTGTTGTTGATCCCCGTACAGGTGAGATCCTTGCCGATGCAGGCGAGTTCATCTCCAAGGAAAGAGCTATGGAGATCGAGGATGCCGGTGTTACGGTGGCTTATGTGCTTAACCACAGCGACAAGCCGATAAAGATCATCTCAAACGGCATGGTCGATATCAAGAAATATGTATCCTTTGACACGGATAAGGAATGCGGCATAAACGAGAGAGTACGTTTCACTGTACTTCGAGAGATACTTGACTCCTGCAGCGATGAGGCTGAGCTGAAAAAGGCTCTGCGCATGCGTAAGGATGAGTTGGTTCCCAAGCACATAATCATTGACGATATTTTTGCAACCATCAACTACATGAATTCACTGGCATGCGGCATCGGCAACACAGACGATATCGATCATCTGGGCAACAGAAGGATACGCTCAGTGGGCGAGCTGCTCCAGAATCAGGTAAGAATAGGCTTTTCAAGACTTGAAAGAGTTATCCGCGAGAGAATGGGGCTTCAGGCTTCGGATATCAACGCGCTGGCTCCCAATGCACTTATCAATATCCGCCCGGTAACGGCGGCGATCAGGGAATTCTTCGGTTCATCTCCGCTTTCTCAGTTCATGGATCAGAACAACCCCTTGGCAGAGCTTACACATAAAAGACGTCTTTCGGCACTTGGTCCCGGCGGTCTTTCCAGAGACCGCGCAGGATTCGAGGTACGTGACGTTCACTATACACACTACGGCAGAATGTGCCCTATCGAGACTCCTGAAGGTCCTAACATCGGACTTATCTCATATCTTGCTACATTTGCAAAGATCAACGAGTACGGTCTTATTGAAGCTCCTTTCCGCAAGGTAGACAAGGAAAAGGGTATTGTAACAAATCAGGTAGAATACATGACCGCAGACGTAGAGGACAACTACATCGTTGCTCAGGCTAACGAACCTCTTGATGCTGAGGGTCACTTTATGAACGCCAAGATAGTAGGCCGTTTCAAGGACGAGTTTGTGGAAGTTGAAAGAAGCAAGGCGGACTATATGGACGTATCCCCGAAGATGGTCGTCTCGGTCGCTACGGCTATGATCCCCTTCCTTGAAAACGATGACGCAAACCGCGCCCTCATGGGCTCGAACATGCAGAGACAGGCTGTGCCGCTGCTTTCCACCGAGTCTCCCATAGTGGGCACCGGTATGGAATACAAGGCCGGAGTAGACTCAGGCGTCTGCATACTCAGCGAAGAAGCAGGCGTTGTCAAGTACGTCAGCGCAGATCAGATAAGTGTACAGTATGATTCCGGCAGGGTACAGACCTTCCAGGTCAC
>JAFTCS010000121.1 GCA_017454565.1 Clostridia bacterium | reverse complement strand
ATCCGTCCTCCGTTAGTTTTTATAAAAATATATGTCATAACGGACGGGCTTATTACAACGGGCGGATGCTCATTCCTCCGGAGATTTATCTGACATCTTATAGCAGAGGATCATAAGGCTGTCGTTCAGATGAACGTTTTCCACAACAATGTCGTCAAAACGCATGGAAAGATCATAATGGCTGAAATTCCAGTAGTTTCTTATACCAAGAGCGTAAAGCCTGTCGGCAAGCTGCGGCGCGGCTGTTTTAGGCACACAAAGAATCGCGGCGTCAATTTTGTTTGCTGTACAGAAATCTTCTATCTTGTCTGTATCGGCAACGGTCAGGTCACGGATACTGCTGCCGATCTTCTGCGGATCATTGTCAAAAATTCCGATAAGATTGAATCCTCGGGTCTCGAAGGACATGTGGACAGCAACGGCCTTTCCCAGATTTCCTGCGCCGATCAGGATAGTATTGTAGCTGTTGCCAAGCCCCAGAATTGAACCTATCTCATTATAAAGACTTTCCACAGCATAGCCGTAGCCCTGCTGACCGAATCCGCCAAAGCAGTTCAGATCCTGCCTGATCTGCGATGCCGTGAGTCCCATTCTCTCGGAAAGTTCTCTTGATGATATCCGTTTTACGCCGTTTTCCAGAAGATCACCCAGAAAGCGGTAGTATCTTGGAAGTCGTTTTATTACGGGGGATGCTATAATTTTATTTTTGGGCATTGATTTACACCTGCCTGATTTGTTAATTATTTGACATTTAATAAGTATAGTGTAGCATTTTTTTGTTGAAATGTAAAGATATTTAATGGTTTTTGATGTATAGGCCATTCTGTTTATTGAAACAAAAAAGATGACCGGCGAACTGCCGGTCGTGAAAATATTGTTCTGTCAATATATCATGTTTCTGATGAGTAAAGCTCGAAATCTATCGTTCCGGTGGGGACGCTTGCACTGATCACTCTGATGACCACACTGTCTCCTATGGAATAACGCTTTCCGGTGCGGCGGTCGGCAGTAGATGCGGTGCCGTCAAACTCGAAAAAGGCATGCTCATCATCCGCCAGACTCACAAAACCCTCTATACCCGTTTCAAGGGCAACGAAAAGTCCCTTATTTGTCACCCCGGAAATAATGCCCGGATGCACCTCGCCTATGTGAGATGTCATATATTCGGCGGCATAGCATTTTTCGGCGTCACGTTCGGCGCGCATGGCGCGAAGCTCACGGTCGGAGGATATCTTCGACGACTCTCTGGCAAATTCCGAGTAACGCTCCTGTATCCTGTCAATAGGCACTCCTTTCACCAGGTCGGTAAGTATGCGGTGGATGGACGTGTCAGGATAGCGCCTGATCGGTGAGGTAAAGTGACAGTAATCCTCCAGCGACAAACCGAAATGTCCGAGAGGTTCGGGAGCATATCTTGCCTTGGCCATTGTCCTGAGCACCTGAGTGGATATAAGCCGTGCAAACTTTGTATCCTTGGCCTTTTCAATCAGCTCGCTCAGGTCGGTCTGATGTACGCCCTCTTTAAGTCGGCGTGTCTGAAAACCGCAGGCTGCGGCAAGCTCGGCAAGAGATTCCAGACGGTCGGCCTCAGGCGCTTCATGGACTCTGTATACAAAGGGGATAAGTGCGCTCTTCGCATAGAGGGCTGCGGCGCGGTTTGCCATTATCATAAACTGCTCTATCAGCTCCTCGGCTTCGCCGCGCTCACGCTCGGCAACACCTACGCAGACGCCGCGTTCGTCAAGCACAAAACGCAGCTCGGAGGTCTCTATTTCCAGCTCGCCGCGCTGTTTCGCTTTGGCCTTGAGTATCTCTGCAAGCTCCTGACCGTCTTTTATGGTCTGAAGAACCGGAGCATATTTGGCAAGTGTATCCTCATCAGCACTGCCGTCAATTATGGTATTGACTTCGGAGTAAACGCCGCGAACCTTAGAGTTGATGACACTTTTTTCAAAACGGTAGTCCACAAGCTCCGCCTTGCTGTCAAGGGTCATAATGGCCGAAAAAGTCAGTTTGTTAACTCCGGCATTCAGCGAACAGCAGCCGTTGGAGATCTCCACAGGCAGCATGGGAATGACCCTGTCGGCAAAATAAACAGAGGGTCCCCTGTCCATGGCAGCTTCATCAAGCAGACTGCCGTGGGTAACATAGTGGGAAACATCGGCAATGTGTACGCCAAGTTCCCAGCCGCTTCCGATCTTTTTTACCGAAATGGCGTCATCAAGGTCCTTGGCATCAGCACCGTCAATGGTAAATATCGCCTCTTCACGAAGGTCGAGTCTTTTTGCGATCTCCTCGTCTGTTATAGGTTCGGCGGCCTTGCGGGCAGCCTCGTGCTTCACGGGAACCGAAAATTTAACGGGTATCCCTGCACCGTCAATGATAGCATCTGCGCAGATCTTAGCGCTGTCGGCACGTCCGTAAATGTGGATGACCCTTGCCTTGATATGTTTTTCAATGGGATCATAGAGCACAGACGCCTTTACCTTGTCGCCGTTCTTGCTTTTAAGCTCACCGCCGGGCACGATCCTGAGATGATAGGCAAAACCGTTGTCGGGCAGAACGTATGCCTGCCCCTTCCTGCCCTTTTCACGCTCAATAACACCGGTGATTATCCGGGAACCCTTTTCGATGATCTTGTCTACCTCGGCGGAAGGCCCCTTTTCGGTGTCAAAAACATTTTTCAGCATGACAAGGTCGCCGGGCATGGCTCCCTTTGAAGCCCCGGAGTGGACGAAAATGTCGCTCATGCCCTCTTTTTCCGGATGAGCAAAAAGAAAGCCTCTGTTCACCCTGACCACCGTTGCCTTTACACAGCCGGCAACCTCGGGCAGAGCTATCCATTTGCGCCTGATGATAACCAGTTCACCCTTTGAATCCAGATAGGACACAGCGTTGTTGAAGCGTTCAGGCTCCATACCGGAAAGCAGCATTATTTCTGTTCTCTCCGCAGGCTCGCTCTGCTGCCCGAGGAGTTCCAATATCAATTCGTTATCTTCGTATCTCATTTTTCCTTCCTTTGTTATTATATGTCTGTTGTAATTCTGTTTGCAGCTTAAAGATCACTCTGTCATAAAGAGTACGCCTATGGTACCCGGGCCGCAGTGTGACGAGATCGTACAGCTTGCCCTGGTCACATAGATATTTTTAAAGAAGTCCCTCTTCTCTACCTCTGACTTTACTATATCCACATATTTCTGCTCGATACCTGCATGCGTTATGAAAATCTTGTCGTCACGGATATTATCAAATTCGGAAAGCTGGTCGTCAACATACTTTACAAGCACTCTCTCCAATTTGCCGCGGTATTTTTTGCCGACAGTCATTGAGCCGTCCCTGTTGATGACCTGAATGCTGGGCTTTATCTGCAAAAGGTTTGCACCAAGCATGGCAAGCGTAGAACAGCGGCCGCCTGCGCGCAGGTAGTCCAGCTTATCGATCACAAAGCTTGAATGTACCTTCGGAGCCATCTCTCTCAGTTTTTCGGATATCTCGCGGGCTTCCATGCCTTTTTCTATCATTCGTGCAGCCTCGATAACCAGATGTCCCTGTCCGGAAGAAAGGTTGCATGAATCTACCGGATAAACGTGGCCGAGCACAGACGCCGCCGTCACACAGTTCTGGAATGATGAAGAAATAGCCGAGCCAAGATTGATATGGATAATATCATAGCCCTGTTCAACAAGAGGTCTGAAACGGTCAACATACTCCTGAGTATTTATGGCTGCAGTCTTTGGCAGCTTGCCTGTGGCGCGGAAATTTGCGTAGATCTCATCGGGAGTAATATTTACACCGTCATCATAGCTTTTTTCTCCCAGTATAACGTGCATCGGGAAAATATGGGTATCGGTGAGCTTCAGCAGATCTTCAGAAAGATCCAGAGTGCTGTCTGCGCTTAAAATGATCTTCGACATGGTTATTCTCTCCTAACATCATCAGACTTCCTCGGAAGTCTGTTGTTTGAATATCATAGCATTTCAGTGGATGCCGTTCCAGCTGCTTTCGGCTTTTTCCCGCGCCGTTTCTGCTGGCGGATATCGGTCCCCACAAATTCGACCCTGTCAAGCGAACCGATTATGCGGGAAATGATCCTTGCGTTGTACTTTTCCTGCAGTTCTGCAATATTCAGGTTAGTGCTGATTATTATTGGCTTTGATGCGATCATTCGGGTATTTATAATATTGTACAGGGTAGAGACCGAAAAACGTGTGGAAAATTCGGTACCGAGGTCGTCAATTATCAGAAGATCACAGTCTGCAATAAGCTGCTCGGTCGAACCCTCGTCGCTGCTGCGCTCATAGTCGAAGCTCTCTTTATTGAGCTTTGTGAGAAGTGCGGGAGCGGATGCGTATATTACGCCGAATCCGGACTCGATCAGCTCACTGGCAATGGCAAGTGAAAGATGTGTCTTTCCCAGTCCGGGAGCGCCCTGAAAAAGCAGGCTCCTTGAGCTTTGTGAAAAAGTCCTCGTGTATCTGCGGCAGAAAGTAAACACCCTTGACATTATTTCGTTCGGGCTGTATTTACTGTCCTTCATGGGTGTTTTCTCGTAATAGTCAAGCGAAAAGCTGTCAAAGGTGGAAAGTGACAGCGGTGAAATACTGTTGAGTCTGTCGTATGAGATCTGGCGGAGAAGGCTCTTCATACATGAGCACATCTTTCCGTCTATGTTTCCGTAGTCCCTGCACTTGCTGCACTTGTGCCAAAGCTCAAGGTAGTTTTCGGGAAAATCAAAGCTCTTTATTATTCCGTTCAGCTCATTCTGTAAAGCAAGGTTCTGATCTCTGAGGGCTTCAAGCTTTTCACGGCGGTCAGCTCCGGAAAAAATGGCTTTGGCAGCAGCCACGGAAGTCCGGGCGATCATGCGCTCTATCTCCTCTGCCCTTGGAGAACGGGCAAAAAGTATGCTCCGGCGCTTTTCAAGATCCATTTCGGAATGAAGGCGTCTTTTTTCAAGCTCTTTTTCGGCAGCTTCAAATATTTCGGGTGAATAGCTCATTCGTCATTCCACTCCTCGTCAATTATACTTGTGCTTTCGTATTCGGAAATATCATAGGTAGGCTGATAACCCTTTTCGGCTTTTTTCTGTTTGCGGGTGCTGCTCTCGGACTGCTTCATTTTTCTGAGCTGCTCAGCATCTCTCACGCCGGACTGGTACCAGCGTTCAAGAATAGAATTCGTGTACTTCGGCAGATACTTTCCCTTTGCATCCACACAGGCCTCGTAGGCTGCCCTTATTATTTCGTCACTGAAACGCCACTGGTCTATCCATCTGGATGCAAACATTATCTCGTTTTCGGTAGGAGAATGCGGCTCCGCGCCTATAATTATCTGCACACGCTTTGCGGCGGTACAGCCGGACGTAAGACGCTTTATCTTGTTTTCGGCAGCTTCAAGTGTAAATATTTCCTCTTCCACCCATGAAATAGCCATTTTTTCTATGTAGCGCATATTTGTCTTGCCGATACCGTAAGCGTATTGCAGCAGCATGAGTATAACCTCTACCGGCAGACCGTCATATTCGTGTATCAGAAGCAAGGTCTGCTTGTCGTTATTGCTGGTTATCCTGCCGAATATCTCATCCGCAGACTGCATAAGGCATGCTATGGCCGGGTCATTGTTCATCCGTTCTGTGAGGTATTTCAGATCAGGCTTTTCAGGCCTTGAAAGAAGTCGTCTGGGTTTCTGCCCGCTGACAGTGCTTTCTTCGTCAGCGGATATCTCCTCCGAAGGTGTATCGTCTTCGCTCAGGACAAATTCCTTTGGAGCTTCCTCCTGAATGTTATCTTCAAGCGGCGCCGGTGTGATTCTGCCCTCGTTCATAGCTACCACTCCGGTCTGGACCCAATACTGCATACTGTCGCGCACATCCGCCTCGTGCATTGAGAGTGCCTTTGAGATATCCGATATTTCAAAATTTTCACCCGAATGGCGGAGCATCCACAGAATAACCTTGAGCTGTGCAGCGCCGGCAAGCTTTATGTGTTTGTCCACAACAATGGAAGGCACCGCAAAAACACTGTTCCATGCCCCTAAATCAAAACGATAATCCATTTTTTCCTCCGTTGCTTTCCTGAAGCCTGTTTAAAAAATCACAAAGTCCCAACAGGCTCTTACTCCTTAACAATTATATCATAAAAATCAAATAAATAAAGACCCATGCGTTAAAAAATGTATGCTTTTATGATTAGACTTCCTTGGAAACTTCCGAAGCAAGCTTTCGGGCTGCTGATAAGAGTTTTTCCCTGTCGTTTTCAAGCTGATCGTTCATAACCATCTCAAGAAGCTTGTCCAGAATGAAGCCTATACATTTTCCATCCTTTACACCCATGTCGATTATATCCCTGCCGTTTATTTTCAGCATTTTCAGGTTGTACGCCGAACCCTTTTCTATCTCCTGAAAAAATACGCTCCTGAGCTGCTCTATATAATTCAGTTTCTCTTCCCTTCTGAATTGACTCTGAGCCATTGCATCGGCATATTTGATTTCAAGCAGCTTCGGAAAGAGCTTTTCGCCCAGCTCGTTAAGGAACATGCGAACATACTTAGGTTCTGCCGGCGGCCGCTTGTCGTGCAGCCGGACAAGCCGGCAAACGGTGTCTATGGTCTGATTGTCATATTTCAGACGACGAAGTATTTTATATGCCATTTTTTCACTCAGCTCCGGGTGTCCGTGAAAATGCCCGCGACCGTCCGGTGATTCCGTAAAGGCTTCCGGCTTGCCGATATCGTGAAAAAACGCCGTGAGACGCATAAGCTTTTCTTCCGGTGTAAAAGTAACCGCCTTTACAGTATGCGTCCATACGTCATATATATGATGAGGGGTTTTCTGTGCAAAACCCACCATAGGCTTAACCTCCGGGATAAAAACAGAAATGACGTCAGGGAAGCTTTCAAGGACATATCCGGCATTGCTGCCCACAAGCAGCTTGTTGAACTCTGACGCTATCCTCTCTGCCGAAATATTCCCAAGAAGCTCAGCGTTCCTGTGAACGGACTTTGCAGTACGGCTGTCAATTTCAAATCCCAATGTAGAAGCAAAACGCAGGGTGCGCATTATCCGCAGGCCGTCCTCATTGTAACGCTCATCCGGGTCGCCCACGCAGCGTATTATACCGTTTTTAATGTCTTTTACTCCCCCGAAATGGTCAATGATGCCCTCCCTGTCATTGTAGGCAAGAGCGTTTATTGTCAGGTCGCGTCTGGCAAGATCCTCTCTGACAGATGTTACAAAGCTCACCGACCTCGGATGGCGGTTGTCATCATAAACTCCGTCTGAACGGAAGGTGGTTATCTCGTAGTTTTCACCTTTATAGCGAACGGTTACAGTGCCGTGTTTCATACCGTTTTCGATAATATTATCCATTTGCAGTGCTTCAAGGGTCTGCTCCGGAAGTGCCGAGGTGCATATATCCCAGTCAGACGGCACCTTGCCCATAATGCTGTCGCGCACACAGCCGCCTACGGCGTAGGCACTGTAGCCTGACTTTTCCAGCTTTCTGATAATGTATTTTACGTTTTCGGGGATCTCAATGCGGATATTCATAATTATCTTCCTTTAACAAAAAGCATCCTCAATGATAACATTGAAGATGCTGATCGTATCAATATATCAGAGTATATTTTCCCGTCTGTCAGGCAGCTGTTGATGTAGCAGCCTGAGAAGTCTCTGTTGAAGTCTGAGCCGATGCCTCCTTGGAAGCCTCTGTTGAAGTCTGAGTGGATGCCTCCTTGGAAGCCTCTGCTGACTCCTGCTTAGAAGCTTCTGTTGAAACCTCTGTCGATTCCTGCTTTGAAGCTTCAGCCGACTCTTCATTTGATGTATCCGCAGATGCCTCGGCCGAGCCTTCAGTTGATACATCGGATACTACAGATGAGGACTGAATGACTTCATCCTGCTTCTCTGCTTTTGGCTTGCCTGTAAGACCGAAATATGAGAGAGCGTTGAGCACTACTACGAACACGAAGAAAAGGATCGCACAAAACTTGGTCACCTTTGCGAACACCGCATCCGCAGTCTTTGCCTTGCCTCTCTTTGTAAACGAATCAGCGCCGCCTGTAATGGTACCGAGACCAGAATCATGTCCTTCCTGCAGAATGATAACTATAATCATCAGCACAGACATGATAAGCACAACGCTGCCTACGATAATTTGCCAAATTCCCATTTTTGAGATCCTCCTAAAAGTAGCTTTTTACAATACTTATCTATAATAGCATACTATTTCCATAAAATCAAGCTATTTTTGTATTCACCTCTTACAGAATAGTATGTCGTTTTTTGTTTATTTTTCAGAATGTGATCTGCTCGCCTGCTTCGTCTGCTCCCGTAAACTGACCCATGGCAGGCAGATTCTTTGCCCTGTAGCGTGACGGGTCTGAAAGCATGCCGTCGGTATAGATCGTTGCGGAAATAAGCCTGTGACCTTTGGTCAGCTTCATTAAAGCGACTCCCTGAGCAGCCCGTGAGGTCTTGGTGCTCAGGTCGGATGCCTTGAAAAGCAGTCTTCTGCCTGAGGATGATTTCAGAAGTATCTCCGTATCGTCATCCGGTGCGTAGATAACGGCTGCTAATTTGTCCTTGTCAGAATAAGCACCTGTCAGCTTCTTTCGGTTGGTCTTTGTGGCGTAGGCATCCATAGAGACCTTTGCCGCCTTTCCGTTTTCAAAGAAGAAGAACACGAAACCTTTGTAATCCTTTGTGGAGATCATGTAAACGGCGTTCTCTCCCTCGTCAAAACCAAGCTTTGACGGGATATAATCCCCCAATACGCTTGCTTTTGTATCGGCAAACTGCGGTGTCTTTACCTTGTATGCCTGCTGCCTGTCGGAGAAAAATATTATCTCGCTGTTGTTTGTAGTCTCGATGTGCTCTATTACCTCATCACCCTCTTTGAGCTTCTGTTCACCGCCCATCCGCAGTGAAAGCGGGGTGATCTTCTTGAAGTAGCCCTCTTTTGTAAAGAAGAGATTCACAGGATAATCGGGTACGTCCTCCTCAACCTCGTCCTCAACTATGTCATCGGCATAGATTATCATGCTTCTGCGTGGCTGGGCATACTTCTTTATGATATTTTCCAGCTCCTTGATAATGATGGCCTTGATCTTTTTGCTGCTGCCTAAAACAGACTCCAGCTCTGCAATATCCTTTTCCAGCTGGGAAATGTCGTTTGTGTGCCTGAGGATGTACTCTCTGTTCAGGTGGCGGAGCTTTATCTCGGCAACATACTCCGCCTGAAGCTCGTCTATGCCGAAGCCCTCCATCAGGTTCGGAACGACCATACTCTCCTCTTCTGTGCCGCGGATGATCCTTATTGCCTTGTCGATGTCAAGAAGTATCTTTTCAAGACCCCTGAGCAGATGGAGTCTGTCCTGTTTTTTGTGAAGATCATAGTACGTTCTGCGCTTGACGCATTCTATGCGGAAAGCCGACCATTCATTCAGCAGCTCACGCACCCCAAGAACCTTTGGAGTACCCGCAATGAGTACGTTAAAGTTGCAGGAAAAGGTATCTTCAAGAGATGTGATCTTATAGAGTTTCTGCATGAGCTTGTCTGGATTCGTGCCGCGCTTGAGGTCAATGGTTATTTTCAGACCGTCAATACCCGTTTCATCGCGGATATCGGCTATCTCACGGATCTTGCTCTGTTTGACCAGATCAATGACCTTTTCAATAACAGCCTCAACCGTTGTTGTCTGTGGAATGCTGAGGATATCTATACAGTTTGCATATTTATCATAGGTATACCTTGCTCTGAGACGGATACTGCCGCGTCCGGTGCTGTATACGTTCTCAATGGCCTGTCGGTCATAGATTATCTGCGCACCGCCTGTAAAATCGGGAGCAATAAGCGTTGACATTATATCGAAATCCGGGTCTTTCAGAAGCCCGATAGTCGTGCGGCACACCTCTTCAAGATTGAAGGAGCAGATAGAGCTTGCCATGCCTACGGCAATACCCGTATTTGCATTCACCAGAACCGACGGAAATGCTGCCGGCAGCAGAGCAGGCTCCTTTAATGTGTTGTCATAGTTGTCAACGAAGTCCACAGTGTCCTTGTCTATATCGTTAAACAGTTCGCTGCATATCGGGTCAAGTTTTGCCTCTGTATATCTTGAAGCAGCCCATGCCATATCTCTGCTGTAATATTTTCCGAAGTTGCCCTTGGAATCCACAAAAGGATGCAGCAAGGCCTCGTATCCGCGGCTGAGTCTTACCATTGTGTCGTAGATGGCAGCGTCTCCGTGGGGATTGAGCTTCATGGTCTGACCCACAATATTTGCGGATTTGGTCCTGGTAGCACCGAGCAGACCCATTTTATACATAGTATAGAGCAGCTTTCTGTGAGACGGTTTGAAGCCGTCGATCTCGGGGATGGCACGGGACATGATAATGCTCATGGCATAGGGCATGAAATTTTCCTGCAGGGTAAATGCAATTTTTTCCTCTACCACTTCGCCCGCACCCGCGATATAGCCCTGCATTTTGGGCTGTGCCGTTGTGTCGCTGCTTTTCTTTCTTTTTGCCATAGTGTTGTTCTCCTAAGAAAAATCTTTTCCTGAAAGCCGTATAAATCAGCAGATCAATTTAATCACTTTTTCAGTCTGACGTACATCTTGACATGGGGTATGCCGTCCTCAAGAAATTCATCCGAGATGACCTCGAAGCCTTCCTTTGCATAATAGCCGATAGCATAGCACTGGGCTTCAAGATATATACCGTCTGCATTCAGAACATCCCTCGCAAAGACCGTGCCGGCGTGAAGTATCCTCCCGCCAAGACCGCACCCTCGTTCGGTCGTTACGACTCTGCCTATCTGGGCAGTGTTCACCTCATCTCCTTTCATAAAGACACGCAGGCAAGCGGCAACACTGCCGTCATCCCGCTTTATGAAAAAATGATGGCTGTATTTATCCTTGCCGTCAATATCCTGATAGGGACAGTTCTGCTCGACCACAAAAACCTCGCTTCTTGCTCTGAGTATCTCGTACAGTTCATCGTTTGACAGTTCGTTAAAGTGCTTGATGATTATATCAGAAAAACCCACTTTCGCCCCTCCATTTATGAAACGTCAAGATCATCAATATATTTGTAGCCGTTCTCGATGATGTAGTCGCGCCTTACCGCAAGATTGTCGCCTAAAAGTATGTCAAACATCTCAGAGGTTTTGGCGGCATCATCCGGCATTATCTTTATAAGTCTGCGGGTAGCCGGGTTCATGGTGGTCAGGCTCATCATATCAGGTTCGTTCTCACCAAGACCTTTCGAGCGCTGAATGGTATACTTCCTGTCGCCTATCTCGGTGATAAACCTCTCTTTTTCGGCTTCAGTGTAAGCAAAGTACACCTTTTCCCTGGTCGTGATCTCATAAAGCGGAGATTCAGCAATAAACACCTTACCCTCACGGATGAGCGTGGGCGCCAGCCGATATATCATAGTCAGCAGCAGAGTTCTGATATGAAAGCCGTCAACATCGGCATCGGTACAGAATATGACCTTGTTCCAGCGCAAAAGGTCAAGATCAAATGACGACAGTTCCTTGTTCGCCTTTGACTTCACTTCTACACCGCACCCCAGCACCTTCAGCAGATCGGTTATGATCTCGCTTTTGAATATCTTGTCATAGTCAGCCTTCAGGCAGT
>JAFTCS010000120.1 GCA_017454565.1 Clostridia bacterium | reverse complement strand
TCGCTTAAAACTACCCCGCCGCCGAGAGGCGGCGCAAATGCACCCATTGGGTGAAAAACAAGGTATGAAACATTTGGCTTGTAAAGCTCTGTTTATCTTGCTTTCAGCCATTTATTCTATTTGAGTTTCACGGATTCAGGTATAATTATAGTAAACGACATTATTATTTATACTTTGATAAATCATCAGCTGATTGGTAAACCGCCGGTCTGCTTTTTCGTTCATATAGAAAAACCATGGAGAACAAGTGTCTCCATGGTCAAAAGCTTATTCTTTTTTCGCTTTCGCGGTTTCGCCGTTTTTCGTGTCAGACTTTGATTTTTCGAGTACCTTTGCGGCATGCATATCCCGTTTGTAGCGGATGAAATCCATTACAGAAAACGCACCTGTGAGTACGGCGGCAAATCCCAGCGCAAAAACCAGAACACCAAGTATCGAATGCTCCATTATCCAGTAAAGTATGCCGGAGACTGTCAGCGGCAGGCCTGCTGCCATCGGTATGATGATAGATGACACCTTGAACTTTTCTTCGCCGCAGTCATCAATGTCGCTTTCGGTTTCGCCCTTTTTCTTCCGGAACTGCAGCAGCTTGTATATAGATACCAACAGAAACGATGCCGAGAACAGCATATAGAATATTCCGCGGTACTGCATTGTCCGGGTCCATATTTTTGTAGGCTCGTCAGAACGCAGACAGATCTTCAGGGTGTCGCCTATCTTCCAGGAGCCTTCAAATTGTCCCAGCGGGATATTTTGGTATTCCTTGCCGTCAAAAGTATAGCTTACGAGAGTCGTTGTTGTCTGCATCTTTGAAATGTCAGAATCCTCAAATGCGGTTATGGTGGCAGTCAGCTCTACCGCGTCAAACGGCAGATCATTTGTGCGCACCTGCAAAAATATTCCGAAAGCGAGACAGAGCAGACCCGCTATCAGCATTACAACGCTGCCTCGCTTACCTATCCTTTCTATGGACAGCTTTTTCATTTTATCCCTCCATTCCGTTTCAGGGAAGGTGTATATGATTACTCTTCAATATAAAGATTTACGGTATTGCCTACATCGTTTGAGTAAAGGAAAGCATAACGGTAGATATAATCGTTATTTTCAAGATATTCACTGTAATAGCTCTCCCAGTTGTCAAGAAAATCCTCGTAGGAAGCGGCTGACCCGAACCTTATCGGGATGGACACCTCGTCTTCCTGAGAGTAGAACCTGTCAAGAAGCTCCCACAGGCGGGTTTTCTGGTCATCGTCCGAGGTGATGACCAGACCGTTCATAACGTGGAAGTTCATGTCATCCTTCGTGCATGCCGGAACACCCATATCGCGGTACATTTCAAGAGGCATGTGGGTCTTGCTCATTATCTCGTCACACTGGTTAAGAAAGCTGTAAAGCGGCATGACTGTCTGATCCTCGCTGTCCCTGAGGTTATCGGCTGTCAGGTCAACATGGTAAAAGTCGTTTCCGAGACGGATAATATTCCACGAATGGGTCGAGTACATGCCGCTGTTTTCCCACAGAGGATATCCCGAAAGTGTCATGCACTTTATTCCCAGTTCGTTCATACACCAGGCAAATCCCTTGCTTATGCCCTCGCAGCGCGCACGGTGCTCAATAAGAGAACCATATGCCGAGCCGGATCGTTCGGTCGTCTCGGTGTAAACGGTGTCATTGAACATTATGTCGTAAACATATTTTTCTGTCTCATATTCACTCATGCCGGCGGTCTGCTCCCTGAGCGCAGAGAACAGATCGTCCAGTTCTTTGCGGCAGGCAGGATATTCTTCCGCAGTCATGTTGAAATAGAATCTCACGCCGCTGACTTTTCCGCTGTTGTCGTATTGCGGAGCATAGTCGCCTTTCAGATGTATAAGCTCCGGGCAGTCATAATTCAGCAGCCACATAAGCCTGTCAAAATCGTTTTCTTCGACCGGCAATGTAAATTTTGCGTATGGCTCGAATTCCGCAGCCGTATGGTACAGTATGGCAAAGCTCTTTTTTTCCTGATCGTTAAGTTTATTTACAAAGTATTTGTTTTCGATACCGTAAACCGTAGTGATATCTTCGCGCGGATCATAAATCACAGGCTTCTGAGAGACTTCACTCACCTGTGAGCTTTCTTCGGTGCTCGATTCATGTAAAGAGGGTTCCTGACTTTCATGCTCAGACGGTTCATGGCTTTCATTACCTGACGGTTCAGAGCTTTCGTCGCCGCCGGCTGAGCTTTCGCTTTCTGATGAAACATTGCCGGAGGTGACCTGAGAGCTTTCCGCAGAGCTTTCCGGCATTGGTACAGATGTACTTTGGGCGTCTGTGCTTTCGGTATCCGTGCTTTCGGTATCCGTGCTTTCGGATATTTCAGACGAAACCGTATTTGAAAGGATATCGGAAGCCTTTGAATGCGAAGGCGGATTTTTGCAGCCCGCTGTCAACAGAGCAGTTGTCAGCAGTATTATAGCCGGCAAAACTATTTTTTTCATAGCTTACCTTCCTTTTATTTTTGTATATAGTTCGATCTTACATACCTGTGTAGGGAGCATCAGGGTCGTATGGTGCATCCATAGAAGCATTGGGCATGCCGTATCCGGAATAGGGAGCATTCGGATCGTATGGTGCATCCATAGAAGCATTGGGCATGCCGTATCCGGAATAGGGAGCATTCGGATCGTATGGTGCATCCATAGAGGCGTTGGGCATGCCGTAACCGGAATGATCCTGACCTGCGGCGCTTTCTTCTGCTGCATACGGGGATTCGGCAGGCGCTCCGGGCGAAAAGGAGCCGGCATCATCGTCCTGCGGTTCATCCTGACCGGTATAGGGAGCAAAGGGGTCATACTGTGCATCCATAGAGTTTCCGAATGAGGAGTAGGTGCTGTCGGCGCTGTACTCCGCATCGGTGAGATTTTTGTTCTGCTCATAAATAGCGTTATAGTCGGTGGTGTCCTTTGCAAAAATGTCAACGGCATTCGGGTCAGCCTTGCCGTCAACGCCCTTGTATCCGCCGGACATTTCCTCGACCTCGGCATTGTGCTGATCCTGAACTCTGCGCATGTTTTCGGCAACGATCTTTTTCTGAGCAAGGTGCTCCGCTATTTTCGCAGAGAAAACGGTCGCCACTATACATCCAGCTATCAGCACCGAATAAACAATATAAAGGAAAACCCTGTAATGAGGAACCGGGTCATCCGCAAAAAAGAATGTGGTATGGTCATCCGGATAATATTTCACCTTGATATTGCTGCCGTATGTAAGTTCACCGGAAGCATCCTTTGGAACGGTGCCGGAGAGAAACGTGGTCTGAATCTCTTTTTCGCCTATAGTTACTTCTATAGCGATGTTAGAGTACATCTGTACTGCTCTGCCGTCCTCCTCTACGGTATAGAAATCCGGAAAGTTGGTAACGGTAGCCTCGGCTCTTGGAAGGTCATCCTTGGGCTTACCCCTGTTGATATCATCGGTAATAGATATATGCAGCGCAAAGGCAAGTATCACAACAAGTGAAAAAAAGAAGATAACAAAGAAATATTTTTTTGTGAT
>JAFTCS010000119.1 GCA_017454565.1 Clostridia bacterium | reverse complement strand
TCGCTTAAAACTACCCCGCCGCCGAGAGGCGGCGCAAATGCACCCATTGGGTGAAAAACAAGGTATGAAACATTTGGCTTGTAAAGCTCTGTTTATCTTGCTTTCAGCCATTTATTCTATTTGAGTTTCACGGATTCAGGTCAGAATTATTATCGTTTGCAATCTCGTCCCAATTTGCGGTAAGCCACGCCGTTGCATCCGCAAGAGTGCCTTCTTTGATATACTTAGCGTCGATCTGGCTTGCGTCGGTAATCTTTATGAAGGACACATCTGTTATCATATACAACATCTCCATTTTCAAACAAAAACCAGTTCCAACGGATTGTTCTGTTTTCAAGAGCTTCTTCAATTTCGTCGATCCAGTAATCTGGACCAGTAACGATGTACCCGTAAGCCTCAATACTTTTCAATTTGCTCAGCTTCCTTGTTGCAAGAACAGTGTAGAAATTATCCTTGTTGCAGAGCTTTTCCAAGAAGTGCATCGAGGCGGGAATGACCAGAGCTGATTTATCCCGAAAGAGCGGCGTACATATACGGACGCTGGAGGCGTGGGCTTGCAGGAAACGAGTGCCGAGAGATGTGTACGTCCTGCAGAAGATATCGCTCGCCCTCGGATGCCACATCGAGGATCTGATCGAACCAGAGCCAGACTCTGAGGCAAAAGAATAGCGCCCCGGCAAAATCGAGACGCAGAAAAGGCACCCTGCCGCAAAGCAGAGTGCCTGATTTTTTATCGTCGCTTTTCCGGCAGCGACATAGCCAGAACAAACACCTGACCGACGAAGTAGATCGTGGTCGGGGGTTGTCTGACACTCCGTGAGTGGAAGCGAGGGGAGTCGAACCCCTGTCCAAAAAGCACTTACTACGGTTTTCTCCGAGCGCAGCTGTCGTATTGGGATTCCCCACTCACAACGTCCGACAGCGGACTTTGTGCATCGGTAGCCTTTAGTTCATGACAAAGGGCAAGACAAACCTCTGTTCACGTTCACCACTAATCGACGCCCTCAAGAGACCGTGGTACTTCTCAAGAGAACGACCGCTGCTAATTAAGCAGCGATGGCAACAGGTTTATTGTTGTCAGTTATTTTTATATCTGCGGATTTTATAGCGGTTCTGCAGTGCCGCTGCTCGCTTGCCGTAGCTCACACTCCCTGTCGAAACCTTTACGCTCCCATGTATATAATGCAGCTCAGCGGCTGCGTTCCTTTACGGCGCGTTCAATATCCCTTTTAGCTGTCTTGGCAGCCATGTCTGCGCGTTTGTCATAAAGCTTCTTGCCCTTGCAGAGACCTAACTGCAGCTTCACTTTTGAGCCCTTGAAGTACAGTGAAAGCGGTATCAGTGAATAACCGTCCTGCTTCACCTGACCTAAAAGGCGCATGATCTCGCGCCTATGCATAAGCAGCTTTCTGACGCGCAGCGGATCCTTGTTGAAGATGTTCCCCTGCTCATAGGGATTTACATGCATACCCTTAACAAAAAGCTCGCCCCTATCTATAGTGCACCAGGCGTCTTTCAGATTGACTCTTCCCTGACGTATAGACTTCACCTCAGTGCCGCAAAGCTCTATACCTGCTTCGAAGCTTTCAATGACAAAGTATTCATGGTATGCTTTTTTATTCTGCGCAATGGTCTTTAGCGATTCCTTTGCCATCATGCTTCTCCTTCTATAATAATATTGATAAGGTGCATCAGGACATGACCCATATTTCCATGTCACGCCCTGATGCTTATTTACATATCAAGCCTTGAGCTGAGTGCCCTTGCAAGTGTGACCTCATCGGAATACTCGATATTTCCTCCCGCAGGCAAACCGGTTGCAAGCCTTGTAACACGGATGCCTAAAGGCTTTATCAGCTTTGCAATATAAGATGCGGTAGTCTCTCCGCCGAGAGTCGCATTTGTTGCCATAACGACCTCCCTGACTGTGCCGTCTTTAAGTCTTGCCATAAGCTCGTTTATTCTGAGCATATCCGGGAAAATACCCTTCATGGGAGAAAGCACCCCCTGCAGAACATGGTATAATCCGAAATATTCCTGTGTGCCCTCTATACCGATAACATCCCTGAAGCTCTCTACCACGCATATAACCGAACGGTCACGGGTCTCGTCCGAACATATCGGACAAAGCTCCTTGTCCGTCAGATTGCAGCACACCGGACAATAGTGGATATTATCGTGAGCCTCTGTAATGGATGCCGCGAACTTTTCCGCTTCACCCTTTGGCAAGGTAAGAACATAGTATGCAAGTCTTGAAGCTGTTTTATGGCCTATGCCCGGCAGACGCTCGAACTGCTCGGTAAGCTTTTCAAGCGGTGCCAGAATATATTTTGCCATGATCAGAACAGGCCGGGCACGTTAAGTCCGCCTGAGATCTTGTCCATTGTAGCTGCCTTTTCGTCTCTTGCCTCTCTGATAGCCTCGTTTACGGCTGCAATAACAAGGTCGGAAAGCATCTCAATATCTTCGGGATCAACAACATCCTTGCTGATCTCCAGTGACTTGATCTCGAGAGCACCGGTAACGACAGCAGTCACCTGACCGCCGCCTGCAGTTGCAGTGTATTCCTTCTGCTCAAGCTCCTTGCTTGCCTCATCCATTTCCTCCTGCATCTTCTGAGCCTGACGTGCAAGCTGCTGGATGTTCTGCTGGCCTCCGCCGTTGTTATAGCCCTTGGGTAATCTTGCTTTCATTTTGTTGTCCTCCGTTAAATTTATGATTTGCGGTTATCCGCTCCATCGGCGCCGAATTGATGTCAGTGCCGGATATAAACGCTTTTATCTGCTCCGCTACTCACCTGAAACGGGTATCCCCGCATTTTTCAGTTCATTCATAAGCTGCAGCAGAGCGTCGTCTGTCTTTTTTTCATCGGGATATGAATATCGTCCGAGACTGTAGCTTTTGCCTGTGACCTTCATTATCGCAGCTTTCATCTTTTCTCTGTTCTGCTGCAGTCTGAGCAGTTCAAAACAAATATCTCTGTCCGAATCCACCAGAACATACTTGCCGCTGATAAACGCGCGGCTGCCCTCGAATCCGGAAGAAAGCGACTTTGAGCTTCTTGAGATCTCCTCAAGCACTTCGTGCCACTGCTCCATAGGAACTGCGTTTTCTCTGAGCTTTGCCATCTCATCTGTAGAAGGCGGCTTCTGCTGGGGCAGCATTGCATTTGAGACCGAACCTGACGTTCTTGCAGCGGAAAGAGCACCTGGATTGCTGACTATCTTTGAGATCACTTCCTCCAGCATTATCACCTTTTGTTCCAATGCCGAAATATCCGGGTTCTTGCTCTCGGAGCAAAGATGCACCAAGGTCATTTCCATTTCAATCCGCCTGTTCACTCCGTGAAGCATACGGTCGTAAGCATTCTGAAGCTTGTCTATGGATGAAATAATGAATTGCAGTTTCAGCTTTGAAGCCTGTCCGGCGGTTTTTTTCAGGTCATCCTCAGACATTACCAGAACGCCTTCGGGCTGTTTCATGGTTTTTATCAGCATCATGGCTCTGAAATGCTCCACCAGTTCCTCGCACAGCCTTGCCATATCCTTTGAACTGCGGTGAAGCTCATCTATCAGGTCGATAGCCCCTGCCGCATCTTTGTTCAGAATGCAGTCGCATATTGCGATAAGGCTGCTCTTGTCGGCAAGACCGGCAGTCCTGCGCACAAGCTCTTCTGTTATATGCTCGCTCTGTCCCATAGCCTGGTCAAGCAGCGAGAGGGAATCTCTCATAGCGCCGTCAGCGATGCCTGCAATGAGCAGAGCAGCCTCACGGTCTATGGTGCAGTTCTCCTGGGCACATACATATTCAAGTCTTTGCGCAATGTCCGTAGGAGATATCCTGTGGAAATCAAAGCGCTGACACCTTGACATGATGGTAGCAGGCAGCTTGTGCACCTCTGTGGTGGCAAGTATGAAGATCACATGCGCAGGCGGCTCTTCAAGGGTCTTTAGCAGAGCGTTGAAGGCGCCTATCGAGAGCATGTGCACCTCGTCGATGATATAGACTCTGTATTTTGCGTTTGCAGGTGTGAAATCCGCTTCCTCTCTGAGCATGCGGATATCATCTACGCCGTTGTTGCTGGCTGCGTCAATTTCCACTACGTCCATAATGCTGCCGTCATCTATGCCCCTGCAGATCTCACATTCGCCGCATGGGTCGCCGTCCACAGGAGACAGGCAATTTACGGCCTTTGAAAGTATCTTTGAGCAGGTGGTCTTGCCTGTACCCCTTGAGCCTGTGAAAAGATAGGCGTGGGCAAGTCTGTCGGATCTTATCTCATTTCTGAGAGTATCCGTGACCTGAGGCTGACCTATAACGTCAGCAAAGACTCTGGGACGATATTTCCTGTACAAAACTCTATACATTTTATCCCGTCCCTTCGTAAAAATTGTATATTACGCAAAACAGCTAAAAAAATAAAGACAGCCCGTAAAAACGGTTTGTCATTCCCTTGAATATACGGCCGGACAGACTTACTGTATCGCACAGTGCAAAACGCTTAATGCTGCTCGGTTCCCCGCCTGACATGGTTCACGGTGCCCCATCGTACAGCGCCTGCCCGACCGCATATTCAAGGGTATGACTCTGTCTCCTAACATCAGCATACCCATTATACTATATACGATCAAAAAAATCAACACTTATTTTTTATTTTTTTATCCTGTTCATGGCCTGACTTTTCCACATCAGGATCAGCAAGGATCTCAGCGGGAAAAGATCACGCCTCTTCCCTGTCATTTACCACTAATTTGAAGTATTTCTTTGCAACCTCGCCGCGGATATCCTTTGCCTTTACAAGAACTATGTATCTTGTAGCCTCCACAGGAGTCATCTCTGCTTCGCTGTCGGAGCTGAAATGCTGCAGCACGAACCATTTCTGCTCTATGCTTTTTCTGTAATAGACCGCGTAGGTATAAGGTGCCTTGCCGCCCTTTGCGGCAGTTCTGATAATAGTGCTCTCTCCGATGGTTATGCTCTGATCTGAAAGCTCGGAAAGATTTTCAAGATCATCATAGACCGCATCCGGGTCGTCATCCTCCGGGTCCGGAACATCAATGGTAAATGGAATAGACATAACACCGAAATAATTCCCCTTGAATGTAAGGGTAGCGTTTCCTGTGCCCGGTTGGGTATTGTCGCTGTACTCAATATCGTAGTCCTGACCCTCTTTGAGAATCATCTCGCCGAAACGAACAGCCACCTTCATAATGCAGGGCTCGCCGGTGTAAATAAACTCTGTGTTATCAGCAAAAAACGAAAGCGACCTTGCAGGTATGGGCAATATCTCGAAGGTGCGCTCCAGCTTGCCCTTGAATTTGCCCTTTCCGGTAATCGTCACATGTGCAGTACCCACATTTATATTATCGGATATCTCCACATCAAAATCCTTGTCTCTTTCCAGTACCTTACCGCCAATATTAAGGGTGTACTTGGGTACGATGGGACTGCCTGTATATAAATATGTATTGTTTTCCAAGCTTCATTCCTCCGTATCGGATATCATCCTGATTATAGCACAATCTGTAAAAAAAGTCACACCATTATTTTTACGGATAATTGTGCAAATTATACAAAGAAATTTATATAATCATTCTTTACAGGCACAAAAAATGACAGAAAGTGATTATTTTCCGTCATTTTTTTATTTAAGCCTGTTTTTAGCCTTGTATTTTCAAAGTTCTGTTGTGCAACATGCCGAATTAAAGTCTGCAAGCGGCAATAAATTCAGCAAAAGAATAATTTTTCACACTATTATTTTCTTAAAGACTTACCGCGCACTCCAGACCAAGCTTCATCATGTCAGTGAAGCTCTTTTCACGTTCCTCAGACGAACTGCTTTCTCCCGTCAGCGGGCAGTCCGAAATGGTGCATATTGCCAGAGCATTCTTTCCCAGTCTTGCAGCATTAAGATAAAGGGCAGCGCACTCCATTTCAACGGCAAGCACACCCATCTTCTGCCACTTGGCAAGATTATCGGCTTCGGAATAGAACACATCGCTTGTGAGTATCTGTCCGGCCTTAATATCAAGCCCCATCTGCTGTGCGCATTCATAAGCTTTTATCAGCAGTTCAAAGCTTGCTGTCGGAGCCGGTGTACCCGGAAGCTCATACTGTGCGGAAAAATTTGAATCCGTAGCCGCTGACATTGCCATCACGATATCCCTCACTCTGAGCCTGCTGCTCAAAGCGCCGGCAGTTCCTATCCTTATTATATTCTCCACGCCGTAGAACTTAAAAAGCTCATAGGAGTATATCCCGATAGACGGCACACCCATGCCGCTTGCCATGACAGACACGCTTTTGCCATTGTATTGTCCGGTATAGCCCAAAGCGCCTCTTACTTCGTTTACAAGCCTTGCATCCTCAAGAAAGTTCTCGGCTATCAGCTTTGCCCTCAGCGGATCACCCGGCATGAGTACGGTCTTTGCAAAATCGCCCTTTTCAGCGCTTATATGCGGTGTTGCCATAAAAATACCTCCTTTGATGAATACGGCTCAATGTTCACGTTTACCGTGATGTGCTGTTATCAATAGCCCAGTTCCTCACCGACTATTATAACCTTTATTCTGTCCTTGACACGCTGAAATGAGCTCACAACGTAGCTGCAGCAGATCCTCTGCTCGCTTTTGCAGCCGTCTCCAAGCTTTGCATCCGGGTCATTGAGAGATACGCACTTGCCGGTCTTTGCACAGTAGGTGGCGCAGTTCAGGCGCTGGGTATTCTTAGGAGACGCAACCGTTCTCAGACGAAGAAAAGCTTCGTCCAGATCTTTTACTATCTTGTTGTAGCCTGCCACCACAATAACACTCTCTGGGCCGAAAACGATAGCCGCCACACGGTTGCAGTTTCCGTCGGTATTGAAAAGCATGCCGTTTTCTGTTATGGCGTTAGTACTTGTAAGATAGGCATCACATGAAAAAGCCTTGCGGTAGATATCCTGCACCTGCTCACGGGTCAGACCGGGAGCGCTCCTGTCAAGATAATTGTAGTCTCCGCTTTTCAGCAGTTCGGTAATGCCGCACTCAGAAAGTGTCACAGAACCTCCATGGGTGACGGTATCGCCTTTTTTCAGCAGCTCCTTCACCTTTTCAACTGCCTCCGCTTTTGTGGAAACAAAGCATGCCGACATGTTGTTTTTGCGAAGAGCCTCCATAGTTTTTTCTACACGGGTCATGTCCAGTTCGTTCATTTTTTTATCCTCCTTATATTATCATACCCTGTTGAACAGGAATATCACCGCTAAAACAGCCGCCGTAAGCTCGGCAATGAATATCAGCGGTATCCCTACCATGAATTTCGGGTGCCTGGTTTTGTGGTGTATCAGGTGCATGGTTGCATACATAACAACGCAGCCGCTGAGCGCCGCCATCAGCATGAGCGTATTTTCCGAAACACGCCAGCGGTGTTTTCGGGCGGCCTTTTTATCTTTCACTGTCAGAACAACGGCAATGATGTTCATAACAACGAAAAAGGCTATTGCCAGATAATGGTACCAGTATATCTGCATATTTTTTCTCCCTGTCATTTTTTTGCTGTTTATATTATATATTGCAGCAGGAATAAAATCAAGGGCAAGAATATTATTTGCAGGGTGGTGCTGTTTTGAAAAAACTGCTGTTTAAAATTATCATCATATTGGCATGCTCAGGTATATCAATTATTACGGTCATATCGCTGACAATTTACACACGACTTGCTCAACCGGACAGCGCTGCTGATGAAAGCGGCAAGTACGTTGATACCATCAGCCCGCAAGCGGACAAGGGAGAACAAAAGGATATCCGTGAAATGCGTGGTATCTGGCTGCCCTATATGTGTCTGACTCTGAGCAAAAACGAGCAAAGCGAAACATCCTTCCGCCGGAAGGTCTGCGGGATCCTTGACAAATGCTCCGCCTGTGGGCTTAACACAGTTATTATGCAGGTCAGACCCTTTTCCGACGCCTTATATCCGTCTGAATATTACCCGTGGTCGCATATTCTTACCGGAGAACAGGGTGCCGACCCCGGCTATGACCCTTTAGCCATAATGGTGCAGGAAGCTCACAAGAGAAACATTGCGCTCCATGCCTGGATAAACCCTTTCCGCATAAGCACAGGCAGCACTCCTCCTGAACTCAGCCGCGACAACCCGTATATTAAATGGAAAAACAACAGTGTCATTGATGATGAGAACTATTATTTTGAATACGAAAACGGGCTGTACTTTGACCCCTCAAGCCGTCATGTGCGCGAGCTGATAATAAACGGTGTGCGCGAGTTGGCGGAAAATTATGATATTGACGGCATACAGATAGACGATTATTTTTATCCTGCCGAGGACGATTCACTTGACGCCGAAAGCTATGAAAAATACAAGAACACTCTGAGTGACGGCAGCATGATGCTTTCGCACAAGGAGTGGCGCAAAAATAATATAAACATGCTTATCTGCGGGATGTACACGGCAGCCCACAGCGCAAAAAAAGACATACTTTTCGGAATAGCACCCCAGTGCAATTTTGAGAATGACGAAAAAATGTCGGCGGACATACAAAGCTGGTGCAGCCTGAGCGGTTATGTGGACTATATCTGTCCGCAGCTGTATGTAATCAACGAACACCCTGTTTTTCCCTTTGAAAAGCTTGCCGATGAATGGTGCAGGGTAATGAAAAACGAAAGCACCTTATTATACTTTGGTCTTGGTCTGTACAAGGTCGGCACCGATGCAGACAGCGGCACCTGGCTTACCGGCGAAAACATCATCCGTTCCCAGATAAACAGTCTGCAAAAACGCGGCGTCAACGGATTCATACTTTATTCTTACGAGTTCATTGATAATTTTTCATAGTAAACGAATTGAAAATATGCGATCATCTCCCGAAGTGCGGGCAGGGACGCTGAACAACTGTTCGCGTTCAAGTTTACTCTGACCAAAACTATAGTAGACGACAAAAATATTCTTACTTAGAGTGATATCCGAAGGGGTGTGGGGGCGACCGGAAAGCCCCCACAATCAGCTGATGATTTATCAAAGTATAAATAATAATGTCGTTTACTATAGTATAAAATATGCTATTTTCCAGTGTCTGGGCGAGCTCACCTGAAAGCATCAGAGATTTCTCAAACCCTTGGGATACTTATTTTTCAGCCGGCCGGACGAACACTTTCCGAAGCCTGTAACCATGCCCTCAACCGACACGGCAGTATATCCGGCAGCGCCCCCGCAGTCTATTTCAAGACCGCTGAGATATTCCTCTGTCCGCCTGTCGGAAACGGAAAGCTCCAGTACACGGTTGAAGCAGGACGGCGCAAAAGCCGTAAACAAAGAGTGTGCAGGCTCAAAGCGGTTTCTTTTCAGCTCGCCCGCCAGTATTCCTGCCCGTATTACTCCGCATCCGGATACATCCGGCAGACCTTCAGGCAATATGAAGGCCTTATCATTCTTTACGGAAATAACGCCTTCAGGTATTTTTGCGAAAATATCCGAAAGCTCTTTCTCCACCGTCTTGATTTCCGGAACCTGCTTTGTGCGTACTGCCGATCCAGGATATGTATAGCTCACATTGCCCTCACCTTTGCAGCGTTTTCTCAGCTTTGCGGCAAAGTGACCCTCACCGCCTTCAAGATGGGTTATCCTGACGGCGCAGGGAAGTTCTGTCCGGCGGCCGAAATGTAATGTTATATCGCACATTTCAAATTCATCATGCCTTTTCAGGAACTCCGTAATGACCCCTTCATTTTCCTCATAAGAAAATGTGCATGTGGAATAAACCAGAATACCGCCATCCTTCAGAGCTTCGGCGGCCGAATTCAGTATTGAAAGCTGACGCTCGCTGCAGCTGATCACATGCTCACGGCTCCACTCGGCAGCCGCATCGGGATTCTTGCGGAACATACCCTCGCCGGAACAGGGTGCGTCCACTAAAACCTTGTCAAAATATCCCCTGAGCCGTGTGCACAGCGTTTCGGGATAGCATGACGACACCACGCCGTTTGCTATTCCCATGCGTTCAAAATTTGAAAGAAGTATCTGCGCACGGTTCCTTATCACCTCGTTCGACCAGATAAGTCCTGTTCCTCGCAGGCATGACGCGATCTGCGCCGACTTACCGCCCGGAGCTGCACAGAGGTCAAGTATTTTCTCACACGGCACCACATCAAGCATACTTACGGCGGAGCTTGCAGACGGCTCCTGAACATAGAACGCACCTGCATGATGCAGCGGGTGCCTGCCGATACCCTCGAAGCCGTCGGTTATGTAATATCCGTCGGTATAAAACGGACTTTTTTCCACAGCAAAAGGCAGCAGCGGGAGCAGCCTTTCAGGGTCGGTCTTTAATCTGTTCACGGAAATCCCCCTGTACGGTCCGCCGTTTATCAGTTCAAAAAAGCGATCGGAATCTCCGCCCAATATCCTGCTTATTTCAGACCTGTATTCATCACTTAAAATCATCATTCCCGACCT
>JAFTCS010000118.1 GCA_017454565.1 Clostridia bacterium | reverse complement strand
TGTTTCGCTCTCTGCGGAGAGCGACGAGGGGCGCTGGTCTCGCCTGTCGGCTCGGTCGGTGCTTCTGCTTCGCAGAGGTCTCCACCGGAGACCCGCACCCCTCGACCCTGCAAGCCTTTGAAAAGGCTTGAGCGAAACTTTTGTGTTGACGATTTTGGCAATTTTTTCTGTTTTTTTTCGTGCGGTTGCCCTGTAATTTACCGTCAATAATATTGTTTTATAGCATAAACCTGCAAAAAAGATAAAATACATCCTTTTTTGAATATACATTTATTTTTCAGCATAAACTATTGCAAAGGCGGTGACGGTTTATGAAAACCAAATGGAAAACCCTTATTTACTCTTTTGTGCTTACCTTTATCTTTGCTGTCGGCGGAGGTATTGTTACCTATGTGGGCATGCCCGGCTATGACGCGGCTGCTCATCCTGCTCTGACTCCTCCCTCATGGCTGTTCCCGGTAGTATGGAGCATCCTCTTCCTGCTTATGACATACAGCGCCGCTGTAGTCTATGACGCACATAGCGCTCTTACACCAAAGGCAACTGTCGTTTATCTGCTGCAGCTCACTCTGAATTTCTGGTGGTGTGTGCTGTTCTTCGGACTGGGGCTTTATTTAGTGTCATTTATCTGGCTGCTGCTGCTCTGGGGCGCGGTGCTTGCAATGATAATACTGTTTTACAGGGTCGATAAGCTTGCAGGTCTGCTACAGATACCGTATCTTGTATGGCTGAGCTTTGCGGCATATCTCAATTTTGGAGTATATCTTCTCAACAGATAATAATTCCGGCTGCTCAACAGAGCAGCCGCTTTTATTTCAGAAAACGATTGAATTGTTCATAACAAAGATAGAAACTTGTCATAATGCCCTGTTATTTTACATAATAAATAATCATTTTGTTGACTATACAGTAAAAAAGTAGTAAAATATTAAATAGAAAATTTTAGAGGTTCTGTATAAGACTGTGTAAAGCTATATTCTTCACACTGCTTTATCTGTAAAGTAAATTGACCTTATAGTTTTTTTCTTTATGGATATGAACCCATTCCGGCTGTTTCCTATCTTTTATCTGGAGTGATCAATGTGGAAAAACTATTCAAACTCAAACAAAACGGCACCACGGTAAGGCGCGAGCTTGTTGGCGGACTTACCACATTCCTTGCAATGGCGTACATACTTGCAGTCAATCCGAGCATTCTGTCGGCAGCGGGCATGCCCTCTCAGGCTATTTTTGCAGCTACGGCAGTGTCGGCTGCATTTTCGACTATGATAATGGCTTTTTTTGCAAATTACCCGGTCGTTCTTGCTTCCGGCATGGGGCTTAATGCTTATTTTGCCTACTCTGTTGTACCGCAGCTTGCAGAACAGGGCGTTACCGACCCTTGGAAGGTCGCTCTGACCGCTATTCTTTTTGAGGGTGTTATATTTGTTCTGTTGTCCTTCGTAAAGTTCAGAGAAACCCTTGTCAATAAGGTCCCGGAAAACCTCAAGCTTGGCATATCGGCAGGTATTGGTCTTTTTATAGTGTTCATAGGGCTCCACGGTGCAAATATCGTGACAGACGACCCGACAAATCTTACTACTCTTGGTACATTGAGCAGCCCTTCTGTAGTTTTGGCTATTGTAGGCATACTTATTATTGCCGCACTATGGCACTACAAGGTAAAAGGCGCCATACTCATTGGCATTACTCTTACATGGATATTTGGAATGATCGCCGAGCTTACAGGCTGGTATCATGTGGATGCAGCTAACGGTATTTATTCCGTTATTCCGAACTTTGAAGGCTATTCTCCGTTTGCGCCGCTGCAGTTGATGGCTTCCGAAACTTTTTGTAAGTTTGATTTTTCGTACATGACTGTTAATCCTCTTAATTTTATCGTTATTATGTTCTCTTTCCTTTTCGTTGATCTGTTTGACACAGTAGGAACTCTCATCGGCGTTGCGCAGGAATGCAATATGCTTAACGAAAAAGGCGAGCTGCCACGAGTCGGACGCGCGCTGATGGCTGACGCCGTGGGAACCATTGCGGGCGCTGCTTTGGGTACATCGACAGTAACATCATACGTTGAATCCACCACAGGCGTTGCGGCAGGCGGCAGAACCGGACTTACCGCCCTTACATCTGCATTGCTTTTCCTTCTGTCACTTACCCTCTACCCCATCTTTTTAGCGATACCTTCATTTGCAACCGCTCCGGCACTTGTGTTCGTTGGTTTGCTGATGATAAAAAACATTACGAAAATGAAGTTCGACGGCGACATCGCAGACAGCGTGGGCGGTTTCTTCGCAATTGTTATGATGCCGTTTACCAACTCAATCGCTACCGGCATCATGTTCGGTATTATCTCATGGGTAATCCTCAAGATAGTTACCGGTAAGATCAGGGATATCCACCCGATAATGTGGGTATCTTTCGTACTGTTCGGTGTGAGAATTGCCACAATGATCCTCGGACTGGCATAATTTCAAACCCAAAACAAAAAACCGGGTCGGCGCATAGATGCTCCGGCCTGGTTTTTTCTGTCTGTGGCGACATATTTATTCATCAATTGCTGCGATAAGCTTGTTCAGCTCAATAAGCTCCTGCGAGGTCAGTGTAACGCCCTTGCCCATCTTTTCATGTCCGGGCGCCCAATCTCTTATGTCATACTTTGGCGCCCCTCCGTTCCATGAAACAAGGTTTAGTTCTTTTCTCCAGCCTGCATGACCCTCCGAGATCACACCAAGCTCCTTGACTATTTCAAACTTGAAATCTGCCATGCCGGTTCACCTCCTTTAAACTGTTCATCAATGATGTATGTAGTATAACATTATTTTTTGTATACGTCAATGCTGTGATGTATCAATAAACGGACATACATTTTCGTACTCGAATACCAACAGGGAAACTCTTTTCTGCCAGTAAAAGAGTTTCCCTGTTTTGGCTGACGGACCAGGCTCTTAGATTATTTTGTTACTGAAACCGTGATATCCTTAACTGCGACCTTCTTGTCGGCGTCCATTACCTTTGTGCGGATAACGTACTTAACTGCCGATTTCAGGTTAATTACAGCGGTTTGCTCGGTGCCGTATGCCTTGGCCTGCACCCATGAATCAGAGCTTGCCTTTCTGTAATAAACTGCGTATCTGTAGGGGGTCTTTCCTCCTGTTGCGGAACAGGTGACTTTAACGCTTTTTCCGAGAGTAACCGTCTTTGCCGATACCGTTGAGGTGTTTGTAAGCGGTTTGCTCACCCTGAGCAAGAAATCCTTTGAAACTATTTTTCCTGTGCTGTCCTTTACTCTGACCCTTATCGTGTAGCTTGTCGCAGCTTTGGGAGTGAAAGGATAGCTTGCGGTGGTGCTGTAGCCTCTGGCCTGAGTCCATGTTTCGGAACTGACCTTCTTGTAGTATATAGCGTACTTGTAGGGTGATGTGCCGCCGGTGGCTGCGCACTTGACTGTCACGCTGCTGCCCAGAGTAATTCCCGCTGACGAAAGTGAGGATTTATTGGTAAGCGGCAGCGCTGCATTTATAGTTGTAAATGTTAAATCCTTTACAGCGGTTTTGCCGGAAAGATCCTTTGCCTTTGTGCGTACAATATATTCGGTAACGCTCTTGGGGGTGATCTTTACGGTCTTGTTTGTCGAAAATCCCTGAAGGCTTGTCCATGATGAGGAGCTTTTCTTTTTATAATAGAAAGCATACTTGTATGGGCTGACGCCGCCGGTAGCTGAGCCTGTTACAGTAATTGCACTGCCTACGGGAACGCTTGTAGCCGAAAGCTTTGAAGTATTCTTCAGAGCGGCAGCTTTTACTGTAAGGTCTATAACCTTTACAACAACTGTTCCGTCTGCGTCTTTAACTCTTACTCGGACATTGTATACTGTGCAGGATTTAGGTGTAAATACAGCCGATGTTGATGTGCTGAAATCCTTTATAAGAGTGTAGCTTGAAGCTTCAGACTTTTTGTACGAGTATGAATAGGTATAAGGAGCTTTTCCTCCTGTTGCTGCGCCCTTTATGGTCACGCTGCTGCCAAGAGTTACCGTTGATGCTGAAATTGTTGAGTTATTTGTAAGAGGTCCGCCGGAGGCTTTGATCGTGATATCCTTATTGACGACCTTGCCGGTTGCGTCCTTTACCTTAGTGCGGATATTATATGTACCTGTAGACTTGGGTGTAAAGTTGGCTGTCGCAGTGCTGCTGTAGTTTTTCAGCAGAGTCCATGCCGAGGCTGTGCTCTTTTTGTAATAGGCTGCGTAGGTATAGGGCGACTTACCGCCTGCGGCTGCCATTTTTACGGTGAGAGCCTTGCCGACAGTAGCATTCTTTGCTGAGACCGTTGAATTGTTCGTAAGCGGCTGCTTCACAGTAAGATAAACCGTTGCGGATGCCGTCTTGTCCTCAGCGTCCTTTGCTTTTGCACGGATAACGTATGTGCCTGCCGTTTTCGGTGCGATAAGCGCCGTATAGTCTCCGTCTGCAAGGGGTGCAGTGCGCCATGTGGTGTCGGTCTGCTTTTTGTAATAAACATTGAATTTATACGGTGCGGTACCGCCCTTGACGGTTCCTGTCACGGTAATACTTCCTCCGAGGTTAATTGTCCTTGCGGATGCCGTAGCCGTTACACTGAGATTGCTCTGCTTTGAAAGTGTAACGCTGCCGGAATTATTGCTGAGCCTGAAAAGTCTGTTTGCGTAGGTCAGGCTCTTGAATGCGGAGGTGCCGGATACCTGTGCGATCTGCCTGCCCTCGTAGGCAATGCTGCTGTCGGCGCGGAGATTCACCTGTCCGGTAACGTCGGAGGCAATATTCACAGGTGTAAGGGTGTTCACCTTGTCACTTATTTCAAGATTGCCTGAGAAATTTGCTTTTGCACTATTCGCAATGTATGCCGCTGTGCTGAGGTTATAGCTGTCAGAGTAATTGTCTCTTATCTTTGTGCCGCTGTTTACATTCAGGGTACCTGCCATCATGCAGATAGTTCCGCCGATTTTCTCTTCAGTTGCCGCATTGTAGTAGATGTCTGTATTGTTGAGGCTGACAGTATCATTTGCGCTGCTGGCATAGACAAGACTTCCCTTGCCCGAAGCTATGTTATACCGGAAGGTACAGCCGCTTGCTGTCATTGAAGAGCCGTTTGCAAGGTAAATAAGACCGTCATAGCGGGACTGACACATTTCGGCAAGGTTGTTGATGAACTCTGCACTTGAGTTGTCAAGGTAAGCTATGGCTCCGTTAGTGGTTGAATAGATGCTGTAGAACTTGACAAAGCTGCCGAAACGCAGCTTGCTGCCGCCGGAAACCTTGAAGAAGCTCTGTGAGTTCTGGTAAAAGCCTGTACTGAAAACAAGTGCGGTTTTTGTGGTATTCATAGGAACCGTAAACATTACATTGGCGCCGTTTGTAATGTTGAAAACAGATTTGCCCGGGGTCTGTCCGTACACATATATGGCGTTGCTTGTGTTTTCAGGCAGGATGGTCAGACTCTTGTTGATAGTAACAGTGTCATTTATCAGCATTGAAGAGGTAAGATACACAGTACCTCCTGCCGGAGCAGCATTGACGGCCTCCTGAAGAGTATTGTAGTAGTTATTGCCTACCTTTGCAACTGCCTGTCCTGCGCTGTCAGTGCGGAATGTGAAGCTTGAGTACATATTCAGTGCATTGTCATAGGCATTTATCGTGTAGGTATAGGTTGAGTTTGCGGATGCCGTGTTATCGACAAAGAAGTTGTTCCATGTAAAGCAGATCGGTACACCGTCACGCACTATCTCATAGCCTACGGTGTTTTCTGCAAGCTCCGGAGGAGTGTTTATGCAGATAGCCCTTGTAGACCTGTTATAGCTGCCCAGACTGATGCTGCCGCTTTTGCCCACATTTGAGTTTTTGTTTCTGAGATAAGAATACATATCATAATACCATATCTTGGGCTGGATCTTGCTCAGTCCCATTGAGTTGACAGCGTTATAATAATTCTGTGACGGGTTCAGAAGATAGCCGTACTGCTTGAAGTAATAGGTCAGGTCAATACCAAGTACCTTTGAGGAATATGCGGCCACCTTCTCTTTATTACTGCAGCTGCTCAGATAAGAGTCTGCTGTGGAGTTTCCGCATGAATCCCTGCGGAGCATTTCGTCAAGACCACCCCAGTATCCCTCATGGTAAACTTCAAGGTCCCAGAACATATAAACGTCATAGATAAGCTTGTTGTAAATGCTTGTAGGTGCATCCTCCCAGAGATAGTCGCTGTCGTCCTTGACAATGGTGTAGTAGTCGCTGAGGCGCTTAGGCACACAGAGAGAGTCTATTCTGCCGTTGTCTAAAACATATTTCAGTGACCAGACATTGTTGGTGCACTCGGCTGTCGTGCGGTCACGGTTGTCAAGGCAGTGGCCAAGCTCGTGGGGGAATCCCCAGCCGTAGGAGCCTGACAGTGCCGATGCCGACCAGATATTGTCCTGTATGCAGATCTTTTCATAGGTAGCGTATGCACCTGCATAGGGCTGGTTTATCTTGCACTGGACGTTCAGGTCTTTGTAGGAATCACGGTCAACGCCGTCAAAGGCTAAAAGATAATCAAGGAAGTCGCTCCAGGTCTGAGCTGATACGTCAACGCTGAGTCCCTCTTTGATAAATGCTTCATAGCACCGTTCGAGTGTCAGAGTAAGGAAACCGTTGCCGGTATTTATTTCTGTTGCATTGTGATAGCCCTTTTCGCCTTTCTTGTAGTGAGCATAGTAATCTTCAAGCAGATCATAGAAAGGCTCCGGGTCGTCGCCGAGATTATAAAGCGGTATTTTATCAGCCGCACCCTCAATGTAGACCCTCACGCTGGCGCTCTGCTGGTTTTGGTTGTAGGGGTTCATTATGTAGAAGCAGCCGCCGACCTCTGTGGGGGTCTTCCAGCCGTTGCCGTACAGTCTCGGAACATGTATAATGTTAATGCCGCGCTTGAGCCGGAATTCCTTGTCGTAGTTGTTGGATATATGCTGTGTAAAGTAAATCGTCGGCAGAGGGTCATTCTCTTCCGCTTTTACATAAACGGTCATATACTCTGTCGGCACAGCCCAAAGTCCTGTTACCTGACGGTTTGTGCCCCAATAGCTGAACTTGAAATCATCGTTGCCTATTTTTCTGGTGTCGCCGTTGCGTTTTGGGGTGAATTCCATGTCGGTGTCTATTTTGTAATCCGGGTTATTCAAAAGCTGCTGCACGTTTTCAAGTTTGACCTTATCCTCACCGGTCATTCCGAATTCAGCGGCTCTGTCTGCAACAGCCTGTATATCCGATTTTGACATATCCCTGCGCAGCGTGTGATAGGTGTAATCGCTTTTGTCAAACACCTCGTCAAGGTTCACGGCAGCCACGGTTTTCTGGGATTCATAGGTCGTTCTGTAGCTGTTTATGGTGCCGTTAAGCTGATTCGTAAGGCTGTCAAGGGTACTCTGGTCAACTCCGCCGCTGAAAGCCCTTTCGTAGCAGTCGAGCGCAGTGTTCAGAGTACCTGCAAGGCTGCTGTCGTACTGCATATAGTACTGAGCTTCCTGCATAGCGTTATAGAGGGGTACGGTATTGTTGTTGATGGAAACATCCTGTACCTTTTTGTATATCTTCATGTACCGTCCGAGATCGTCTAAATACTTGTTATGTCCGAAGCATGCAAACCTGTTGCTCACATGGCTGCACAGATCCATCTGTTCGCCGTTGCTTGTTGCCGGTGCGCTTATTATAAACGACATTTCATACGAACTCAGTGAACGAATGAAGTGAAACTCCTGAGGATTGTTCGAGCTGTTGAAGGTAGTATATCCGCCGCTGGTAAAGTTATAATTCTTTCCGTTCTGAGAGATCGTGTAATAGCCTGTGCGCTTCTTTTCAAGGTGCCATACAGCGGTATCAGGAACATGGTCGGCGCGGATGTTGTCGATGTCCTTTTCGTAATCAAGCTGTACGCCGTCAGCCGATGCCGGATGAATAGTAAAGGTGCTGTTCATAAGCATGGGTATCATGTGGTGACATATCAGATAATCTCCGGTAGGGAAATCCTCTGTATCTACAGGCACATACTTGTAGGATGTGTAGTTCACCGGCTCTCTCAGGGATTCTATTCGCTGCCTGATGCTGCCGTTATATGTTGCAGACACATAAGCAGACGCCGCTTCCGTTTGCAGAGGGGCTGCCGCTGCGGGCACTAACAGTGCGCATGCAAGGAGCGCCGCAACCGACGATAATTATTTTTTCAGTCCCATAGTCATTTCTCCTTTATCATTTTTTTCAGCCGTTCAGCAACGGCTATACTTAGTTAAAATTATATAACTTAAATCGGTATATTTCTACATTAAAACAGAAAATCTGCCTTTTGAACAGTAACCATGTTTGCTGATTGTTCATAATGACTGTCATTTATTAACAAACACCTGAATCCGTGAAACTCAAATAGAATAAATGGCTGAAAGCAAGATAAACAGAGCTTTACAAGCCAAATGTTTCATACCTTGTTTTTCACCCAATGGGTGCATTTGCGCCGCCTCTCGGCGGCGGGGTAGTTTTAAGCG
>JAFTCS010000117.1 GCA_017454565.1 Clostridia bacterium | reverse complement strand
TCTGCAAGCTCTCTTTTGGGAAGAGCCTTGACCACATATATTGTATAGGCAATTGCAATTGCAACACCGATAGCTGCTGTAATAATGCTTGCTGTCTTCGCGCTGCCGACAGCCTCCACAAGGAAATGACTGTCAGATACAGCCGAAAGAGAATTGACCAATGCATGGAACACTATGCAGGCGATAAGGCTGCCTGTGCGTACAACGATGAATACAAGCATGAAGCCTACTGCTACAGCAAAAACGATCTGGATAACATTTTTAAGGATATCATAGCCGTTGAACAGGTTGACTATATGTCCGATACCGAAAGTCACCGATGAAATAATGATTGCTTCCTTTACATTGTCCTTTGCGATACCCCTGAACAGGAAGCCGCGGAAGATAATTTCCTCAAGGAAACCTACACAGAACATCATCAGCGTACGGAAAACAAGCTCCATAACTGAAAAATCAGTACCGGCTCCGAAGAACATTTGCGTGCAGGCAATAAGAACAAGCGGAACGTAAAACAGCATTTTGCCGAATGACACTGACGACTTGCACAGACCTATATGCTTCATAAGGCCGTTCTTCTTTACGAACACAATGATTACGACCGAGAGAAGCAGATCAAACGCAAGCTCTGCCACAAACCTCATTCCTATGGCCGCCGAGATCCTCTGCACAAGGCTTGAACCGACCACATACACTACGATAAGCGCAATAGCAAAAATAAGCTCACTTTTGTCGAACAGTTTTTTCATTGTTTGTTCCTCCCTGATGATCACATTGTCCTGTGTGCGTATGGTTTTTCTCAATGACTGTGAAGTGTTTTTTCCTCTGTCATTTGATGGCTTTATTATAATATCATGCAGATTTTCACTTGACAATATCTTTACAGGTAAGATGCAGAAAGCACCGGTCAAGATGCATTAACTGCATGTTGACCGGTGCAAATCTGCTGCTGATGCTACTGTGCGTCAGTCTATTTTTTCAAATCTGGGCACTTCCCTGCCGTCCACATCGACATACTGATAGAATATAGCCGAGGGTCTTGCCCATATCTTCTGATCGCCGTAAAGGGCCTTGTAAATCACAAGCTCTTCCGAAGTCTCGCTGTCCTTTGCAAGACAGATAAACTCATACTCTCCGCCCTTGAAATGACGGTACTTTCCGGGTGCGCCCACCGGCGGCAGAGGCTTTCTCTCCTCCTGAGCCGGAGCCTGCTCCTGCTGTACTGCTGCCGGTTCCTCAGGAGCAAATTCACCCTCTTCACCTGCATCCGGATACTCCGGCTTTGCTCCGTCAGTAAGCAGCAGCACCCTTGTGCCGTAAGCCGGAATGGTTATATTCGCATAATTTCCGTTTACGTCATAAACGGTCTTGCCGTCAAACACATCATAAAGCTTGCTGCCGCCGTCGGTATTGAAGCCCATATCAAAGTCCTTGTCGCTGAGGTTCAGGGCAATATAAATTGTCTCGTCCTCAAATTTGCGCTTGAACACAAGCTGCTCGTTGCGGATAACCGTGTTCATAAAAGTGCCGTATTTCAGAGCCTTATATTTTCTTCTCACAGCTCCCAGACGGCATACGTGACGGAACAGTTCATTTTCTTCTATATCGCTGACGTTCACACAGGGGCGCAGCGGATAATCATACTCCGTACGGTTTTTCTGACCCTTTATGCCCCATTCGCTGCCGTAATAAACGGAGGGAACACCAGGCATGAAATACAGCACAGAAAAAGCGTTCTTTCCGTGAGCAGGGTCTCTCAGTGTGCTTGCCAGACGGTTCACGTCATGGTTATCAACAAAGTTGTAGGTGTATATGTTGTGGTATATTCCGCCGTTGGCAAACTGACGGTTCAGAGAATGTGCGATCTCAAAATAATTGTGGTCGTTGTGAGACGAATATATACCCTTGTAGCACTCGTAGTTTGTGCAGGAATCCAGCAGGTCAGGATTTGCAAGACGCGCATAGTCGCCGTGGATGATCTCGCCCATGAGCCAAAACTGACTGTCCCTGTTCTTGCAGAAATGCTTCAGCTCTCTGAGGAAATCCTGATCCATGCAGTAGGCAACGTCCAGACGCAGACCGTCTATTTTGAACTTGTCCATCCACATGGCTACTGCGTCAAATATGTGCTTCTTGACATCAGGGTGCCTGAGATTCAGCTTTACAAGGTCGTAATTGCCTTCCCAGCCCTCATACCAGAAAGGATCGCCCCATGGGCTGTTTCCGCCGAAGTTGAGATTCTGGAACCATGAGCAGTAGGGCGAACCCTGACAGTTCTTCCTCACGTCCTCAAACGCCCAGAAGCCGCGTCCTACATGATTGAACACACCGTCAAGCACGACCTTGATACCGTTGTCGTGAAGTGCCTGACAGATACGCGCAAAGCTCTCGTTGTCGCCCAGACGGTTATCTATATTGTAATAATCGTTGGTATCATATCCGTGGGTTGTGGACTTGAAAACAGGTCCGAAGTAAACGGCATTTACGTTCATCTTTTTCAGGTGAGGTATGAAGTCGATCACCTTATCAAGACGGTACTCAAGCTTGCCGTCATTAACCCTCGGTGCGCCGCAGAAGCCCAGCGGATAGATGTGATAAAAAACAGATTCGTTTACCCAATACATTTCTTTAGTTCTTTCCTTTCAAAACAGGTGTGATTTATGTGCCTTTTGGCAGCTTTTCAATTATAGCACAGTTCTACATAATGTGCAAGAACAAAAACAAGTTTTTTGTCAATTATTACAATAGTGTATCTTTATACTATTATTAACCTGAATCCGTGAAACTCTGAAAAGGATAAACAGCGTTTTCGGGGGGCGCGGGTCTCCGACGGATTCAGGTTCATGTCAGCCAAAAATTCTCCGCACAACATAAGATCCCTCCGAAACAAATCTCGGAGGGATGACAATACATGTATGATCGTTTTATTTCTGAAGTTTTCTCAGTGCAGCGTCTTGCATGTGTTTTTGTAACCGGAAAGGATGTGCCCCATATCGTTGGCTTCCTTTACCTCGTCCTCATTCTCGACCATCTGCGGCGTAAAGACCGACTCGCTGTACCTTGTCTTGTTGGTGCTGATATGATTGTTCACTACGCTTGCCGCACCAAAACGATCCCCGAAGAGAATGTCCATTTCGTCAGCGAAAGAATCGAAATCAAACTCACTGATGATATCGTTGATGTTGTCAGACCTTTTCATTTCTTCAGCTCCTTTGCCGCATTACCGTGTCTGATTTTTGACCCACCGATTTACATTATACTACATTATTCTGCAATTTCAAGACAGCTTTGCATTTTTATATAGAAAAAAAATCAGCCTTATGATATAATTGTTTTGTAAAAAATATTTAAAACATAAAAGGAATGATCCCATGAAGATACTACACACCAGACCCCGCGACGACGGCTTTCACATGCCCGCAGAGTTTGACAGGCACTATGGCTGCATTATGATCTTTCCTCACCGCAGGGATTCATGGCAGAACGGCGCCTACGCTGCCCGAAAGGCTTTTGCCGAGATAATCGGGATAATCTCCCGCAGTGAGAAAATGATAGTCTGCGCAAGGTACGACGACTACGATTCCGCCCGCTTTATGCTGCCTGAAAGCGTAAGAGTGCTGGAGATGGAGTCGGACGATTCCTGGGCAAGAGACGTTGCACCCACCTTTGTGACAAACGGCAGTGAAATACGCGGCATAGACTGGGGCTTCAACGCATGGGGAGGTCTGACTGACGGTCTGTATTTTCCCTGGGACAAGGACAACAAAATGGCAAGAAAGCTCTGTGACTCTATGGACATTGACACCTACGACAAACGCAGCTTCATTCTTGAGGGCGGCTCAATACACTCCGACGGAGAAGGCACCGTAATGACCACTGAAGCCTGTCTGCTGAGCAAAGGCCGCAATCCGGAAATGAGCAGGGATGAGATCGAAACCGAACTAAAAGCGTATCTTGGCGCCGAAAAGGTGCTGTGGCTGCCCTGCGGTATATACAACGACGAAACAAACGAGCACGTTGACAATATATGCGCCTTTACGTCCCCTGCAAATGTCGTGCTTGCCTGGACGGACGACAGAAACGACCCTCAGTACGAAATGTCGAAGCGCTGCCTTGATTATCTTGAAAACGCAGCAGATGCAAAGGGTCGCAAAATAACCGTACACAAGCTGCCCCTGCCAAAGCCCGTGACCATTACCGCAGAGGAATGTGCGGGTCTTGACGACATGAACGGCGAGCCTACACGCACTCCGGGCGAAAGACTGGCGGCTTCATACGTAAACTTTTATATTTCAAACGGACATGTGATCGTACCGCAGTTCGGGGACGATAACGATAAGCATGCTATAGATATTCTGAGCCGGCTTTTCTCCACAAGAACGGTTACGGGCGTATATGCCAGAGACATACTGATAGGCGGCGGAAACATCCACTGCATAACACAGCAGATACCTATGGCAGACAGATTCAGAACAGGAGGATAACTATGAGAAAGGTAAAGGTCGCAGCCGTCCAGATGGCTATGGGCTGCAAAATTGAGGACAATATTTTCAACGCTGAATATCTGGTAAGGAAAGCCGCAGGCGAGGGCGCGAATGTAATTCTTTTGCCGGAGCTTTTTGAGACACGGTATTTCTGTCAGCAGCGCGACTATGACTATTACAAGCTTGCACGACCGCTTAATGAGAATCTTGCAGTGAAGAGGTTCTCTACCGTGTGCAAAGAGCTTGGTGTCGCGGTACCGATAAGCTTTTTTGAACGGGACAAAAACAACACCTACAACAGCGTCGCCATGATAGACGCAGACGGTTCAATACTTGGGGTATACCGCAAAACGCACATTCCCGACGACCAGTTTTATCAGGAGAAATTTTACTTTACGCCCGGCAACACCGGTTTCAGGGTATGGAACACCCGCTTCGGAAATATAGGCGTGGGAATATGCTGGGACCAGTGGTTCCCTGAAAGCGCCCGCTGCATGGCTCTCATGGGCGCGGATATGATCCTCTACCCCACCGCCATAGGTTCCGAACCTATTCTTGATGTGGACAGCATGCCCCACTGGAGAAGGTGCATGCAGGGTCATGCCGCTTCAAACGTGGTGCCTGTTATTGCCGCCAACCGTATTGGCACCGAGCATGTTTTTCCGTCGCCCGACAATAACAATCAGGAGTCCAGCCTGTGTTTCTATGGTTCATCGTTCATCACAGACCCCACCGGCGGGCTTGTCGCTGAGGCCGACCGCACAAGCCAGTGCGTTATCTCCGCAGAGCTTGATCTGGACGCAGCATACGAGCTGAGAATGAGCTGGGGTCTCTTCCGCGACCGCCGCCCCGAAATGTACTCGCCCATCACAAGCAACTGACATTCAAAAAATTCCTTAATTTCAAAAAATGTAACCTGTTCTTTTTCTGCTGATTATAATGGTGTAAACGCTGCGTGAGCACCGTTAAGCTTCTCCGAAAAAACTTCCAAAAAGTTTGTAACCGATTTTTAAACGGAGGATTATTATGGTGTAAACACAAAAACCGGAGCTGATAAGGCTCCGGGAAAATACAGGCAAAATAGACTTTCCGAGGAAGTCTAAATTAAGGAGAAAAAAATTATGTCAAAAAAGATCATCACTGTACTTATCGCTTCTCTTGTGGCTGTGTTCACAGCCTTTGGTTCCACCACAGCAAACGCCATGTCCATCAACTTCGACCTTTTGGGTGAGAATGAGGTAAAGGTCGGTGAGACCATCACCCTTTCGGCAGAAGCATGGACCGGAAATGACATCTACATTCCCGGCGAGCCGAACGGCGGCATTGGCGAGGTCACCCGCAATCGTGTAAACTCCGAAAGCAAATGGGAAAGCAGAAACGAGGCTGTCGCAACCGTTGACGAAAACGGCGTAGTTACCGGCATATCCGAAGGCACAGTGACTATTTCGGCTGAATACCTGAACTATGGCAGACTGGATACTGCCACAATAGACATAACCGTGATGCCCGCAGATAATCCCGAGCCTGTCCAGCCATCACAGACTTCCCAGACTTCTACACCTGACCAGCCTTCTCAGACTTCTACCCCTGACCAGCCCTCAGAAATTTCCACTCCAAACCAGACCTCTGAGATCTCCGTTCCTGACCAGCCCTCACAGACACCGGCTCCGAATCCTGCTCAGGAGAAGCCTGTCAATACCGGCTCCGATTCTTCTCTTGGCTTTATGCTGACAGTCTTTGCGGTTTCCGCAGTTCTTGCCATTACAGCAGCCCGCAAATCATCCAGAAACAATTCATAATACTACTATCACTTTGAACAGTAGATATGTCAGGGCTTTGCCCCGACACCCCACAAGGGCTTCTCAAGTCTCACCTGTCGGCTCGGTCGGTGCCTCTCAGCCGTTGGCTGAGAGGTCTCCACCGGAGACCCGCACCCCTTGACCTCGGCAGGGACGCAGTCCCTGCACCCGTCTTTGTCTACTGTTTTATCGAATAATAGTATAAAAACCAACTGCCTGCCCTCTTATGAGAACAGGCAGTTTTTAATGTATTTTTACGCTACATGATCCATAAGGTAATTTACCCATGTCTGGCAGCCGGTATAGTTCAGGTGCAGTCCCATGTAACCCGGGTCAAAGCAAAGCTCGTTTTTCAGATTGCCTTTATCGTCCGAGACCACCTCAGCCACGTTCACGAAAATAAAACCTCTCTCGTCACATGCCTGTGCGGCAAGAGTATTGTACTCCGCAATAGTCCTGTTGTTCAGTGAGGACTGGTTATCCTTTTCCGCGATCAGCGGAGTGATGGATTCAATGTATATCTGCACATCGGGGCTCTTTTCGAGTATCCTGTCGCAGAGGGTCAGCATGTGGTCAACCGTCTGCTGAGGCGTGTAGAATCCTAAATCGTTCATTCCCAGCATGATAAATACATTTTTTCTGCCAGAAAGACGAACAGCCTCGTCAGTAGTGACTTTCTTGCCGTAATATACCGGATGCAGGTTGCCCTCCCTGTTCAGATCCCACAGCGCGGAATAATAGCCCATGCCCACCGAACAGATAAAATCTGCATCTCCAAGCCAGCCGTTGTCAGAATAGTTGTACAGGGCATTGGTAACACTGTCTCCCACGAACACGGCGTCGTCGAACCAGCTCGGGTCAACCGTAACGCCGGTCAGCTTTCCGCCGACAGGCTTTTCCTTTACCGTCACAACACATTCGGCACTAACACCGCCGGGAGTTTTCGCCGTAACAGTAACAACACCCGGTTTCAGCGCGGTGATCTTTCCGTCACTGTCCATAGAAATTACGGAAGCATCCGACCAGTACCATGAAAATCTTCTGTCAGTGGCTTCGGCAGGCTCCAGAGAGCAGCCCAGTTGGAACGTCCTGCCCTCATACATAGTCACGCTGCTGCGGCTCAGGTTCACTTTGCTGACGGATATTTCCTTTATCTCTTGCTTTGAAACTTCCTTAGAGCTTTCCGGCTTTGAGTATGTCCCGGCAGACTGCTGCTCCTTAGATGACTGCTCCTGCTTTGAAGGCTCGGATGAAGTCACCTCAGATACCGGCTCAGAATGGACCTCGCTGCTTTCCTCTTCTGAGCTTTCTTCATCCGAGCTTTCGCTGCTCTCCTGTTTGCTCTCAGGTTTGCTCTCCGCACTGCTTTCTGCCGAGCTTTCCGTACTGTTTTCTACAATGCTCTCCGCTTCGTTTGAAGCACTGCTTTCAGCCGGATCATCAAGGCTGCTTTCAATACTGCTTTCGGTGCTGCTCTCCGGCTTGCTTTCACTGCCTGCCGATGATATCTTTGTCTCAACCGCCGAAACAGTCGGCAGACTCTTTGGCTGTGAGCTTTCGGAAGAAGCGCCGCCCTTTCCGCAGCCTGTAAGAAATGCCGCTGTCAGAGCAGCTGCTAAAATAATGCTTATTATTCCTTGCTTTTTAATATATAATTATCTCCGTGAATACCGTTATTTTTTGCAATGATATTGCCGGTCACAGCACGGACATCCGTCCGGTTGTGATCGGCAGATATCAGACCTGTTCGATAACCTCCAAAACGCCGTCTGAACGGTTCTTTTTCCGGTTACCGAACAGGCCTATTATTATTTTATACCGTCAGGATTCTTCGTCTGGAAATTCCAGGTATCCTCACACATCTTGTCGATGCCATACTCGGCTTTCCAGCCAAGCTCCTTGTTAGCCTTTGTTGCATCAGCATAGAATGCGGGCAGGTCACCCTCGCGTCTGTCACCGATAACATAGTTGAGCTTGCTGCCGCTGGCTTTTTCAAATGCGTGTACGATATCCAGCACACTGTAGCCCACACCGTTGCCTATGTTATATGCCTCTATGCCGGTGGTGTCGAGGATCTTAGCCACAGCACAAAGATGCGCTTTTGCAAGGTCAACGACATGAATATAATCGCGGATACAGGTACCGTCCTTGGTGTCGTAATCGCCGCCGAAAACGGTGAGCTGAGGCAGTCTGCCTATGGCGACCCTTGCGATATATGGCATAAGGTTATTAGGTATGCCGTTGGGGTCTTCACCGATAAGTCCGCTCTCGTGTGCGCCGATAGGATTGAAATAGCGAAGCAGTGAGATGCTCCACTCGTTGTCTGCCCTGTATACGTCGCCGAGGATCTGCTCGATAAAATGCTTTGTTCTGCCGTATGGATTGCTGACATCACCGGTGATCATATCTTCCTTGTAGGGAATGGGATTATTGCCGTAAACGGTTGCAGAAGAGCTGAAAACGATCTTTTTGCAGCCGAACTTTTCCATTACCTCAAAGAGCACCACGCTGCCCGAGATATTGTTCTCATAGTAAAGCAGCGGCAGTTTTGCAGACTCACCGACAGCCTTTAGACCTGCAAAGTGTATCACAGCGTCCACCTTGTTTTCTCCGAAGATCTTTTCCATGCCTTCTCTGTCACGGATATCGCACTCATATCTTTTAAGAGTCTTGCCGGTGATCTTCTCGACCCTGTTGAGAACCTCCGGTACGCTGTTGTAGTAATTATCGACACAAATTACATCATAGCCTGCATTAAGCAGCTCTACGCATGTATGGCTGCCGATATATCCGGCTCCGCCTGTAACAAGTATAGTCATTTTAATATCTCCTTTTCATAGGTTTTGTAGGATATTCTTTGCTAATTATACGCTTTATAACCCCTGTTTGTCAACAAATAGCTGGAGCTTGTCCAGGGCAACCGCACGAAAAAAACTCCTCAAAATCAACAACACAAAAGTTTCGGTCAAGCCTTTTCAGCGGCAAGCTGCCGCTCCCAATATAGTTTTTGAAAGTTAACTCGTTCCAAATGTTAATTTCTTTCCAAAACAAACTCGACAGCGGAGGCACTCCGCCTTGCAGGGTCGAGGGGTGCGGATCTCCGGTGGAGACCTCTCAGCCAACGGCTGAGAGGCACCGACCGAGCCGACAGGCGAGACAACCCTCCAACATTCTATTGTTTCTGTCATGATTTCGCAAGAAATCATGACAAAAAACGCCCCGCTGCCGGCAGGACCGGGAACGGGGCAATAATAGTCTTATCAGAAACCGATAGAAGAAACCGGCTTGTCTGTGTAGATGCGCTCAATAGCCTCTGCAAATACGGGAGCGACATGGAGCATGGTGAACTTGTCAAGCATCCTGTCCTCAGAAATGCTGACGGTATCCAGAAGAGCGACCTCCTTGATAACGCTGTTCTTTATGCGCTCGATAGCCGGGCCGGAAAGAACGGCATGAGTTGCGCCTGCGTATACCTCAGTAGCGCCGCCTCTTTCAACAACTGCCTGGGCTGCGTTTACAAGTGTGCCGGCGGTGTCGATCATATCGTCAACAAGAATGACCTTCTTGCCCTTTACCTCACCGATAATATTCATGACCTCGGAAACATTTGCCTTCGGACGGCGCTTGTCGATAATAGCAATGGAGCAGCCCACACGGGTAGCAAAGTTTCTTGCTCTGGTAACGGAGCCGAAATCGGGAGACACAACCACAAAATCGTCAGGCTTATCCGCGATCTTCTCCTTAAAGAAGTTGGCAAGGATGGGTGCGCCTACAAGGTGGTCAACAGGAATATTGAAGAAACCCTGGATCTGATTTGCATGAAGATCCATAGTAAGAACACGGTCTGCGCCGGCTGTGGTGATAAGGTCGGCAACAAGCTTTGCAGAGATCGGATCTCTTGCCTTTGCCTTTCTGTCCTGACGGGCATAACCGAAGTAAGGGATAACCGCAGTGATGCTTGCAGCGGAGGCGCGCTTCATGGCGTCGATCATGATGAGCAGCTCCATAAGGTTATCGTTTACAGGAGCGCAGGTGGACTGTACTATGAAACACTCCGAGCCTCTTACGGACTCATGCAGTGAAACGGATATCTCGCCGTCACTGAAGCTTGTGACCTCTGACTTTCCCACCGGGATCCCAAGACAGTCTGCGATCTGCTGCGCTACCTGTCTGTTGGAATTACAGGTAAAGATTTTGATGTCCTTGCCGTGAAAATTCATTTGATTCGTCTCCCCATTTTTAATTTTTACTACGATGATAAGCAGTGCCATGAACACAGCGGCATCGTCAAACAAATAACATGTATCTACATTTTATTACGGTTTTATCAAAAAATCAAGTT
>JAFTCS010000116.1 GCA_017454565.1 Clostridia bacterium | reverse complement strand
GGGAGAACCGATCTTGTTCTCAAAGTCCGCCGGCATCTGGGTGAAGACCTTGGACTTACATCCGTTCTCGGTACATATATCCTTGTATCTTCCTGCCATGCGGTCATTACCGCCTACGATCACTACACTCATTTTTGTCTCCTTTTCTATAAGGCCCGGACACCCGTTCGGGATAAGCCTTAGTCTGGTTTATGCAAGCGTCTGTGCCAGAGCCCTGATCTTTGCAAGCTCATCATCAGAGGGCGCTTCATTGACTATAAAGCCCTCGCCGCCAACAAGCTCTGCGCCTGCTGCGGCAGCACGCTCCTGCCAGTTTCTCATCCACTCACCGTCGCCCCAGCCGTAAGAACCGAAGAGAAGAACTTTCTTTCCCGAAAGACTTCCCTCGATACCTGTGAAGAACGGCTCGAACTCATCCTCTTCAAGGACCTCGGCTCCCATAGCGGGGCAACCGAGCACAAGCGCATCATAGCTGCTCACGTCGTCCGAAAACTCCGATACTGTCTGTGCCGTAACACCGGCACCCTCTGCCGCTGCCCTGGCAAGAGCCTCGGTGTTTCCTGTTGCGCTCCAATAAATAACTGCTGTTTTCATAAATGTACCTCCAGATTAGTTTTATCTATAAGAAGCTACGCCACACAGGCGGCGAGCCTTCTCCCCTTTTCAAGCTGCGAACAAAGCTCTGTGCGGCAGCGATAATACTTCGCAAATATCCGCCTTGCACGCTCGACATCCCCGTAGACCTTCCATACTCCGCAAAGCTTGCAGTGCTGTCCGCAGTTTTCGATGAACCCCTTGATATCCTCCAGCGGATAATCGAGGAATATCCCGATCTCGTGGGGAAAACCGTCTTCCGAGAACCGCTCACAAAGCCTGTCCAGCCACTGCTCCGCCGAAGCTGTGGGAGAATAGCCGTACTTCTTGAGAAACTGCCTTACCGCCATACAGTTCTGCTTCCTTTTGAGCAGCTCCTCGTTGTAAATATATATGAGCTTTCTCTTCTCGCCCACAGGTATGAGCCTTATTCTGAGACCTCTGTCAGCGAGCTGGCTGCCGAGAAGTCTGCTCAAAGCACAAAGGTCGAACTCCTCGCCGGAAAGCGAAAGCAGACTTCCGCACTTTATTCCCATAAGCGTAGGCGCCGCATGGAAAGCAAGGACTTTTTCAAATCTTGATATCTCAACAGCCGACATAGTCTCACTCCGTTTCGTTTGTTGGTTAGTTATTGCTAACCACATATCAAAAAATAATAGTTAGTCATAACTAACAGATATAATATAACACTTTTTTCCGAGCTTGTCAAGGGGGGAAAGAGGATTATTTTTCGTGAAACTACTCTGATGAAAAACAAGATTTACAAAGGCATAACGGACAAAGCCCCTCATCAACAAAAACAAAAAGCCCCCAAACAGCGTATTTACGCTGTTTGAAAGCTTATAAGATCAATGTGGATAAAAACGGTGCTGCCAACAGAGCCTGGAACTTTCATGTCTGCCGGTTTCGCATATTTTATCGATCAGCTTCAGGCGCCGGATGTCGGTCGCAGGTGATGACGATCAAAAAGAAAAGATACTTTTTTACAACGAATACTCATTCAAGTTTGCTTGACATTTTACTGTATCCATTGTATACTAAAAAAAACTGCTTTGATGGATCACAATACTAGAAAATGCACAAAAGCCTGATTATAGGAGATATAATATGATTACGTTCAATGCTGCTCCGTTTGTAGGTACAGAGTTTGATTATATGAAGCAAGCGATCAAATCCCACAAGATATGCGGAGACGGTAAGTTTACAAAACAGTGCGATGCCTGGATGGAAAAGCGTTTTAACGCTAAAAAGGTAATGCTTACAACAAGCGGTTCAACTGCTCTTGATATGGCAATGATGCTTTGCGGGATAAAACCGGGCGACGAGGTAATTCTTCCGAGCTATACTTTTTCAAGCACCGCAAATGCTGCTGTGCTTGTTGGTGCAAAACTGGTTTTTGTTGATATTCGCCCTGATACCATGAATATCGATGAAAAAAAGATAGAAGCAGCTATCACAGATAAAACCAAGGCGATAATCCCTGTTCATTATGCCGGCGTTTCCTGTGAGATGGATACTATAATGGACATTGCCAAACGCTATGATCTTATGGTCGTTGAAGATGCAGCTCAAGGTGTTATGAGTTCCTATAAAGGCAAGGCTCTTGGAACAATAGGTGATTTTGGATGCTATTCTTTCCACGAGACTAAGAATTATTCTATGGGCGAAGGCGGCGCTATTGTTATCAACAAAGAAGAATACATTGAAAAAGCCGAGATACTGCGTGAGAAAGGAACTAACAGATCTAAATTTTTCCGGGGTCAGGTCGATAAATACTCCTGGGTAGATTTTGGAGACAGCTATTTGCCGTCAGATCTGAATGCCGCATATTTGTGGGCACAGCTGGAAGTAGCTGATCAGATAAACAATAACAGACTTGCTTCCTGGAACAAGTATTATCAGGCGCTGAAGCCGCTGGCCGAATCCGGTCTGACTGAGCTTCCGGTGATACCCGGAGAATGCACACATAATGCTCATATGTTTTATATCAAGCTGCCCGATCTTGAGAGCAGGACAGAGTTTATCTCTTTTATGAAGGATAACGGTATACAGACAGTGTTCCATTATGTTCCGCTTCATTCAGCACCTGCCG
>JAFTCS010000115.1 GCA_017454565.1 Clostridia bacterium | reverse complement strand
AAGTCCCCCTTGACAATCCCCGAAAACGAACTTTTTCCGTTCTTAGTTTCACGGATTCAGGATAATGTTAAAGCTTTTCCAGTCTGAACATAAAGAACTGCAGCTTTCCGTCAAGATTCGGTATCTCTGTCCATGGCGGTTCTTCATTTCCGAAGTTCAGCGGCTTGAAAAATATCCTATCGCCGTCAACCTTATACCGGTGTTTATCTGCCAGTATGCTTCCCTCGCACAGCTCGATCTCGCCGTCATCAATGGCTTTGTCGATAATATCCTTGTCAAACTCCTCAGGAACAGGCACAAGCCTTTTTATATAACCGTCCTCTGAGAAAACAAATACCGATCTCAGCATGAGCTTAAATGAGTCGTTTATGTTTTCATCACTGAGAACAGCATCCGCATCGGCCCATTCCTTAGCGTATTCGTCATTGTATACCTCCACCGAGCTGATTCTCCATTTTCCCGCAGCATTCATAGGCTTACCCCGCTTATGCCCACGGATTGGAGCTTTCGGGCTGACGTATACCTACAAGTATATACTGTTCCCAAAGGTACCATTTTCCGTCCTTGGCCTTTCTCAGCAGAACTTCACGGGGACTGTCCGCGCCGCCTGAGCGGATGAACAGCTTTGCATACCCCTCATTCTGATACGAATATGGATTTTCCGACACCGTAACAGTATAGGGCTGTGAGGGCATATAATCATTCTGGGGCGTTGCACCGTTAAAATATGATCTCGGTACATAGTCGGAATCTCTGAAACGATCGGCTATAAACGACTTGTCGTAATTGCTCAGCGGTCTGGGACCTCTGAGGTAGTCCACCATGGCAAGGCAGGCTTCTTTATTCCGGGGATAGAAGCAGAAAGCCAGCACAGTAAGCGCGGCGGTATCGAAGGGTGTGCTGAGTGCAGCCTGAGGAAGCTCCCTGAACTGCTCCACAGTTTCAGGCAGGCTTGAAAAAACCACATTGACCGACCTGTTGCTGCCGGTTCCGGTTGTGGGTGCTGAATTGTTGACCTGATTTCTGATGTTATCAAACAGACCCATGCTGACATCTCCTTTAATTGAATTTATCAGACTTCCTCGGAAGTCTGTTATTTTACATAGGACATAAGCATCTGTTCTATGTCGCTGATGAGAGTTTTGCTGTTCTCGGGCAGTATCTGCTCGCTGTCGATGGTATAGCTCTGCTCCTTTGCGCTGAATGTCACGCTTGACACCGGAATATCTCCGTTAATGTCCTCACGTTTTTCACAGTCGCTCAGCACAGGAATACAATGCTCCTTGTACATCTCACGCAGACGCATGGCAAGCTCAGCGGGAACATCAAATTCCTGCTCAACTGTTCTTGCACCCTCTGAGGGCTTTGAACTGTACTCAAGCTTTGCCTTATCATTTTTTAAGAAGGACAGTTTCAGGCTGGTATGCTCATATTTTGCACCGCCTACACGCCTGAACACACATTCAAAGCTGTCACTGTTCATAATAGCGTCGTCATCAAATGTATAAAGCCTGTCACGGTGGTCTATCAGGAAAAACAGGAAAGAAATAGCCGCAAACGCAAAAAGCATGATACCCAGCAGTATAAAAGCAAAGATAGGCATATCGCCCATACACAGCACCCCCTCACGAACAGCAATGGCAGCTCATCAGACTTCACGGAAACTTCCGAAACACCATCTTTCTTGTCTCTTTTGCGCCGTACTGCGTGTTTCTCACTTGCAGTACACAAAGTACAGCGGCGTTCGACACACATTGTCCGGCACAAAATATCCTGTGAAATCCGGCACTTCTCCAGTTCCCGAGGAATTCTATTCAAAAAGTGTAATTATTTCCAATAATAATTGTATCATATTTATTAAAACAAGTAAAGCGTTCTGCTGTAATTTTGTGTATTGTATGAAAAAAATTCCGTCACTGTGCGTATCACACCACCTGAAAAATGTAAAATTTCAGGTAGTCAGTCTCAGGCACATTCCAGAGTATCGGGTGGTCGGGAGCCTGCTGGCGCGCTTCGATCTGACGGAGCGAAACATGAGCGTCAAATGCTGCGCTCTTCAGCATTGACCTGAAAAGCTCGTCCTTCATAAAGTGAGAGCATGAGCATGTTGCAAGATATCCTCCTCTTGGCAGCAGCCTCATTGCGCGGAGGTTTATCTCCTTATATCCTCTCATAGCGCTGTCAACAGTAGAGCGTGACTTTGTAAATGCCGGCGGGTCAAGGATGATAAAGTCATAGCCCTCGCTTTTTGATACCTCCGGAAGCAGATCAAAAACATTTGCCGCCTTAAAGGACATCCTGCCGTCAAGTCCGTTAAGAAGCGCGTTGCTCTTTGCCATTTCCACAGCGTCCTCGGAAATATCCACCGCGCAGACATGCTCGGCTCCGCCCTTTGCGGCGTTGAGCGCAAAGGAACCGGTATGGGTAAAGCAGTCAAGCACACGCCTGCCCTTTGCAAGCTTTGACACTGCAAGACGGTTGTACTTCTGGTCAAGGAAGAATCCGGTTTTCTGTCCGTTTTCAAAGTCTACATTATAACGGATACCGTTTTCGGTTATCACTGTGCGGGTGGAATCAGGCTGAGCAACACCATCAAGACTGTAAAAGCCCGTGTTCCGGGGCATGCCCTCAAGCTCGCGTATGGAAACGTCATTTCTCTCAAAGATACCGCTTATCTTCTCCCCGTCCCCGGTAAGCACCTTATATATAAGCGGGAAAATAATATCCTTGCGCTGCTCTATGCCCAGTGAAAGCGTCTGTGTGACTAGGATATCCCCGAAACGGTCAACCGTCAGTCCGGGAAAGCCGTCCGCTTCACCAAAAATGATACGGCAGCAGCTTATATCACTGCCCATTACGGTCTTGCGGTAATCCCACGCATAGCGGATGCGTCTCTCAAAAAAAGCCTCGTCAAACTTATCGTTGATGTTTGTCGAGATTATCCTTATCTTTATCTTTGAATTGTCATTGTAGAAGCCCGTACCAAGGTATCTGCCCTTGCCGGAAAGCACGTCTACCAGTTCGCCGTCATAAGGTCTGCCGTCAAATCCGGTCAGCTCACCGTCATACACCCACGGGTGCCCCTGTATGACCGAGGACTCCGCCTTTTTGGTTATCTCTACGGTTTTGAAACCTCTGTTTTTGTATGCCATTGATTTTCCTCCGTTGCAGGTCTTTGCCTGTGTTTATTGAAAGTATCACATGTATATTATAATACAAATTTTCCCGCGTTTCAATGGCAACGTTTCTGTACGTTAAAGCAACCTTCTTGTCCCGGATATTTTTTTCGGGATTTTTTAAATTATGTATTGCTTTTTCCGGCACGATATGTTATAATTCGTTTGTTATCTATGGAGAAACGAAAGAGGTGAGTAAACATGAAGGAGAACATTCATCCTAAGTATCAGCAGACAACCATCACATGTGCTTGCGGCAATGTTATTGAAACAGGTTCAACCAAGAGCAACATCCGTGTTGAAATCTGCTCAAAGTGTCACCCGTTCTTCACAGGCAGACAGAAGCTTGTTGACACAGGCGGACGTGTTGATAAATTCAAGAAGCGCTATGGTATGGGTAAGTAATCATCCGTTGATTCAGTCAGGGCGGCACAGGCTTGTGTCGTCCTTTTCTGTCTATCTGAATTTCTGAAAAACGATACAAAATCCGGAGGTGTACTGATGCAGAGTTACAGGACCGTTGAGTTTGAAGCAAAGGACGAGTTCATAGAACAGCGCTCGCGTTTTATCGGATATGTAAAGCCCGTGACCACTGAGGATGAGGCTCTTGCATTTATCAGCGAAAAGCGCCAGAAGCACTGGGACGCGACCCACAACGTCTATGCCTATTCCCTGCGTCAGGGTCAGCTGCGCCGTTACAGTGACGACGGCGAACCTCACGGCACCGCCGGCATGCCTGTACTTGACGTGATACTCAAATCAGAGGTCACAGACGTAGCAGTGGTGGTCACACGTTATTTCGGCGGCATACTGCTGGGTACGGGAGGTCTTGTGCGCGCCTACACCAAAGGCGCCCGCATAGCGCTTGACGCCGGAGGGATCATCACCCTGGAAAGCTGCGCTGTGGCAGGTCTGCAATGCGACTATTCCCGCTACGGGAAGATCGCCGCCCTTATCCCCTCTGCCGGCGGCATTATTGACGACACCGCATTTACCGACTGTGTAAATATTTCCTATCATATACCGAAGGATAATTTTGAATCCTTCCGCAAGCAGCTCACCGACCTTACCGGCGGAGCTGTAGAAACAGATATCATTGACGAAAGGTATTTCAAGGTCTGAAATCATTAAATAAGACCTGAATCCGTGAAACTCTGAAAATGATAAACAGCGTTTT
>JAFTCS010000114.1 GCA_017454565.1 Clostridia bacterium | reverse complement strand
CTGTTTACCGGCAGAGGACTGCTGTTCTCTGCCTGTACAGCCACTTCCTTTTCGAGCTTCTTGAAAGCTATGCTCCGGCCTTTCTGTAGGGTGAGCTTCAGGCGGCGCCGCTGTATTATGGCTGCACCTGTCATAAGTACGGCAAGAACCGCCATGGTTACCGCAAGCACCATCATCCACGTTTGTCTGAACATGCCCGCAAAGTACCATATAGCAAGCATTGTGAGAAAAGTTATTATTCCCTTCATTTTTCGCCACCAAGATAGGGCTGCGGAGTCTGTCTGAGCAGGTCATTGATAACGTCGGTGCGCTTGCTGCCGTTCATTCTGGCTGCCATGCTCAGTGAGATCCTGTGCATGAGCACATACGGAAGCTGTGTGATAACATCAGTCGGGATAACATAATCCCTGCCCTGCAGCCAGGCATAAGCCTTTGAGCTTTTAACAAGGGCGATGGTCGCTCTGGGGCTTGCTCCGCGCTCAATGAACGAATGGTTTCTGGTAGCTGTCACAAGCTTGATGATGTAATCATACACCACGTCTTTTATGTAGATATCGTGAATCTGCTCCTGCATGGCGAGGAATTCCTCACGGGTGATAACGGGTGTTACGTTATCCGTTCTGGCTCCGGCTCCGGCTGTTCGGGCTATCTCCAGCTCACTGAGATAATCCGGGTAGCCAAGGGTGAGGGTTATCATAAAGCGGTCGATCTGAGCTTCCGGCAGAAGCTGGGTTCCGGCCGCACCTGAGGGATTCTGTGTGGCGATAACGAGAAAGGGCGAGGGTGCGTCTCTGGTAACTCCGTCAACGGAGACCTTTCGCTCCTCCATTACCTCCAGCAGAGCCGACTGGGTTTTGGGTGAGGTACGGTTTATTTCATCGGCAAGAAGAATGTTGCAGAATACGCTGCCCTCCTGATACACAAACTTTTCCTGATCGCGGCGGTACACCGAGAATCCGGTAAGATCAGAGGGCATTACATCCGGGGTGAACTGTACTCTTTTGCATTCAAGCCCCATAGCCTTTGAAAATGCCGTAGCAAGGGTCGTTTTGCCTACGCCGGGTATGTCCTCCAAAAGAACATGACCGTTTGCAAGAAAAGAGGTGAGTATCTCGGCTGTTTCCGTCTGCTTGCCGAGAACTACCCTGTCTACCTCACGGAGCACACCGTGAGCCTTTTCAACAAGTTCTGATGTCATTTCCTTTTTCCTCCTTGTATTCAATCTGTTGTAATGTCGCAAAGTGTAAAGGGTATGACTTTTTCAAGATCGTCAAGAGTCATTTCTATCTGAAATCCTATTCTGCCGCCGCTGAAAAAGATAGTGTCGAAAAGCTGGGCAGTTTCGTTTATTGTTGTGCGGAAAAATTTTTTCATGCCTATAGGTGAGCATCCGCCGTGTATGTAGCCGGTAAGCGGAAGCAGATCCTTTGCCCGGAGCATCTCAATTGACTTTTCCCCGACTGCTGACGCCGCTTTTTTCAGGTCAAGCTCCGATGACACCGGCACCAGAACAACATAATGCTCGCCCGAACGTCCGGTGGTAACAAGCGTTTTGAACACCTGCTCCGGATCCTCGCCAAGCGCCTTTGCGGTTTCCAGACCGTTTACGGCGCCCGTTTCTGTATAGTAGTGTTCTTTGTAGTTTATTTTCATGCTGTCAAGCTTTCGCATAGCGTTGGTTTTGTTGTCTTTTGCCATTGATGCAGCTCCTTTTTGTATGTTCGCAAATGAAATACCGGCGCTTTTCCGGTTCTTATAACGCTCATTTTTCTTTCCTATAATTTTACCATTTACATAAAATTTTTTCAATAGTTATTTAATTACATGTATCTGATACTAAATATTGCAAGAGCGACACCCTTTTTATTATTTTGTTTGAGAAATTGAAAAAAATATATAGATTTTTTGGAAGATATGTGTTATTATTAAATAGACTCTTTGGGATAAAAGATATCCCGATCGGGTTTGCAACTTTATGCCGGTTCCCGTTGTGGGAGTCGTGAAATATATTAAATCGTAAGAGGGAGTTTTTATAATGGAAAAAAGACTGATATTCGTAACTTCACCACCAGCCTGCGGTAAGACAAGACTTGCCAAAAGGCTTGCGACGGCACTCAGACATGGCGTTTATCTTGACAAGGATACACTCATCCCGCTGTCAAAGCAGATATTCAAGATAGCAGGTGAAGAATACAACAGAAGCTCAAAGTTTTTTGAGAAAGAGATCAGGGACTATGAGTATGAGGTTATTCTTGATCTTGCCTTTGAAGCGCTGAAATATAACAGCCTTGTAATGGTCAACGCGCCCTTTACAAGAGAAATAAGAGACAACGACTACATTGCCGCTCTGAGGGAGAAGCTGAAAGAAGTAGGAGCAAAGCTGACGGTCATCTGGGTAGTGACCGACCCCGAGGTGTGCCATCAGAGAATGATAAACCGGAATTCCGACAGGGATATATGGAAGCTTGCACACTGGGACGAATACCTTGCAATGCTGGATTTCACTATTCCTGAGAATCTCCGTGACCCTGATGATCCCGGAAGTCTGCTGCTGTACTACAATTCTACCGATGAACTTGCGGATCAGAGCTTCGCTGAACTTATGAATTTCTTCAAGAGCTATGATTGATATTTATCTGCTCTGAAAGGAATGTAAAGTGAACCATTTATCCCCGCTCAGAACTTTCACAGCTTTGAGCGGGGAATTTTTTATGCGGCTGCTCTGTGAAAAAAGCTAATTTTACTTGCAACATAGTTGGTTTAATGGTATAATAATACAGTTAGAGTATTATCTTTTCCGGTGATACGGAGAAGTTCTATATTTTGATCAAATGTAATTATTGAGAAAGGGAAGATCTTTTATGAGAAAAGAAAACAAATACCGTACACACTACTGCGGTGAACTGAGAGAGTCCGATATCGGCAGCGATGTGAGAGTCGCCGGCTGGGTCGAGAACATCCGTGACCACGGCGGCGTAATGTTCCTGGATATCCGCGACCATTACGGCGTTGTGCAGGTCGTGGTGCATGACGACAAGCTCCTTGAAAACATAAACAAGGAATGCTCCGTTACCGTGAGCGGTAAGGTCACAAAGCGCGACGAGGACACCGTAAATCCAAAGATCGCAACCGGTACGGTAGAGATACACTCGGAGGATATCACAGTTCTCGGAAAGGCTCCCCAGAATCTTCCCTTTGAGATACAGACCTCTACAGAGGTCAAGGAGGACGTCCGTCTGAGGTATCGTTTCCTCGACCTGAGAAACAGAAAAGTACATGATAACATTGTGATGCGCTCACAGCTTATTTCTTTCCTGCGCAGCAAAATGACCGAGATGGGATTCCTGGAGATCCAGACACCTATTCTCACCACATCCTCCCCGGAGGGAGCCAGGGACTATATCGTTCCTTCAAGAAAGTTCAAGGGTAAGTTCTATGCTCTGCCACAGGCTCCCCAGCAGTATAAGCAGCTGCTTATGGTATCCGGATTTGACCGTTACTTCCAGATCGCGCCCTGTTTCCGTGACGAGGACGCAAGAGCTGACCGGTCTCCGGGAGAGTTCTATCAGCTGGACTTTGAGATGAGTTTTGCTACCCAGGAAGATGTATTCCGCGTGGGAGAAGAGGTGCTTTACGAGACATTTAAGAAGTTTGCCCCGGAGGGTGCGGCAGTTACCGAAATTCCCTTCCCGGTATACAGCTATAAGCAGGCCATGCTGGAGTTCGGTACCGATAAACCGGACCTGCGCAACCCCCTGCGGATCATCGACGTGACGGATTTCTTCCAGAGATGCAGCTTTAAGCCCTTCCATGGAAGGACTGTCCGGGCGATCAATATTAAAGGAAAGCAGACCAAGAGCTTCCATGAAAGAATGCTCAAGTTCGCCATGTCCATCGGCATGGGCGGACTGGGATATCTGGAAGTAAAAGAGGATATGACCTATAAGGGACCCATTGACAAGTTCATCCCGGATGACATGAAGAAGGAGATGGCTGATCTGGCAGGCCTCGAAGCCCTGGATACCATTTTCTTTATCGCGGATACCGAAAAGCAGGCATCCCTTTATGCAGGACAGATCAGGGACGAGCTTGGAAAACGTCTGGGCCTCCTTGAGGAAAATGCCTTCCGCTTCTGCTATATCAATGACCTCCCCATGTTTGAGTATGATGAAGAGAGCAGAAAGATCATCTTTACCCACAATCCTTTCTCCAT
>JAFTCS010000113.1 GCA_017454565.1 Clostridia bacterium | reverse complement strand
GAGAACGAAGAACTATGCCGTATGTTAAATCAATATCTGTCCACCGCACACCTAAACAAACTATAACATACATTCTTGATAAAGAAAAGACGGACGGACTGCTTTATGTCAGCGGTCTGAATGTCGGCACTACCGTCCAGTCGGCATACGAAGAAATGAAAACTGTTTTTGAGAATTATTCTAATCATAAATTTGATGAGTACGAAAAAATAAATACCAAAACATCCGTAAAATTATTTCATTTTATTCATTCGTTTCGACCAACAGATGATGTCACACCCGAACTTGCAACACAGATCGCAAAAGAATGGGCTGAGAAAGCTTTTGGAAAAGAACGTCAGATTTTAATTGCAACTCATGTAGATAAAGGTCATGTCCATTCGCACGTTTTGCTAAATCCTTACGATCTGAACGGAGTGAAGTATAACAGTAATAAGAAAACTCTTGAAGCAGTCAGACAATTATCAAATTCAGTTGCACTTCAATACGGAATTAAACCGATCCCCGACAAAAAACAAAACAAGAGTGTTACATACAAAGAATGGAGCGAACGCCAAAAAGGAACGTCATGGAAACAGGAGATCAGAGACACTATTGACCGTCTTGTTTATGACGTTCAAAGTGTTCAGGAACTGTACCAAAGACTGACCGAAAAAGGATATATTGTCAAACAAGGAAAGCACATCACGGTCAGTATCCCGACAGCCGAAAACGAAAAGAAAAAGTCAGTCCGTATCGACAATCCGAAGTCGTTCGGAGAGGGATATGACAAGGAGAATTTAAAACAGCGTATCAGACTTGCGTTAGAACAAAAACAGGCAGAACAGGACCAGAAAAAAGCCGTTCAGGAGGACAATAAAAGTCTGCTTGAACGGCTGTATGAAAAGCGAATATTTGGTAACCGCCAACCACACCCTAACTTTGACCCTCGCTCCCGAATGTGGTAAAATAGTTCCAGAGGGTTCTACCCGGAAGGAGCTGATTGTATGCCAACTATCAAGGAAGTCAAGATGGAGTTGCGGCGTAGGGAGTGGGCGGAGCAGATCGCAGAATGCCGGAGCAGCGGAATGAGCGTCAGAGAGTGGTGTCAGACAAAGGGTCTGAGCTGTAACACCTACTACCGCCGCCTCCGCGCTGTTAGGCTGGATTTGCTGAAGCAGACAGACAATCCTATGCAGAAAATTGTCCCGATAAGCGTTTCAAATGAGCTTTGCGAAGCCCCTGTTCCTGTTGCTCCGCAGCCCGCTGTCCTTAATTCGTCAGGCAGCGTAGTAATGCGGAAGGACGGCATCGAGATCGAGCTTCCGCAGAACATTTCCGAGGACACTATCCTCGCCCTGCTCAGAGGGCTGAAGCAATGCTGAAAGACCTGCCTGCCGCTAACATCTTCATTGTGTGCGGTCACACGGATATGAGAAAGTCCATTGACGGGCTTGCAGCTATCGTCCGGCAGCAGCACAAGCTCGACCTGTTTTCAGACAGCCTGTTCCTGTTCTGCGGGCGGCGCAGAGACCGCCTAAAAGCACTGCTTTGGGAGGGCGACGGCTTTCTGCTATTCTACAAAAGACTTGAAAGCGGACGGTTCAACTGGCCGCGCAATGAGCAGGAGGTCAGAAATCTCACCCGTGAGCAGTTCGTCCGGCTGATGCAGGGGCTTTCAATTGACCAGCCAAAGGCGATAAAAAAGATCGAGGGTGGAATAGATATTTGCTGAACTGTCAACAGAAAAACTGCACATAAATGTTGACAATATTTCGTAAGCGCCAACCAAACCCAGCCAACAGATAGAAAAAATGCCGGGGCATAGTGCCTCGGCATTAAATCTGTGTGTATCACTTACTGTCGCTTACTGTACGCTGCTGTATGCAACTGTACATTTTGCGAGCCCCGGTTATGCACTTTTGGAGCCCATTAGCATCATTAACTGTCACTTACTGTCGGTCACTGTACCTCTTTGTACATCTTTCTGCAATAGGCAGGCAGAGCCATGCTCCACGGCATAACCGATTTTAGCTGTGCTTCAGTCGGATCTTTGCCCCACTTCGGCAGGACGGTCAGCAGATAAAGCAGATAGCCATATACATCAAGCTCGTTCCTCTTTGCCGTTTCGATTATGCTCATGACGGCAGCGCTCGCATCAGCACCCTTTTCCGTATCGCTAAACCGTCTTAGCAGCTACGCTGCACGACCGAAATTCTTGCGGTTGATGACGTAGGGCTTGACCGTTCTCTCGGCAAGATTGTTGGTCATTTCTACATCGGGATTGTCAAGGAACAGGTACAGCTTCTCTTTCTGATTTTGGGCATAGGTGACCGCCTTGCCAAGGCCGGAGCCTTTGCCGGGACGCAGGGTATTTATGATCTCATAAACTTTATCGACCAGCGGCTTCACCTTTTTCTGCCGCATCTCAAGTATCTGCTCTCTGCTGTATTTAGCCTCCTTTGCTTCCTGTTCGTAGTCAGCTGCCTTGCCGATCAGGGCAACTATTTGTGCCGAGGGGCAGGTGGTATCTCCCTCGGGTATGCAGTCGAAGAAGT
>JAFTCS010000112.1 GCA_017454565.1 Clostridia bacterium | reverse complement strand
TTCCTGCATGCAGACTACTCCACCATGAAGTATTATTATGAGCAGCGACTTGCTTATAATACCGAGGCCGGCGCAGAATATCACAGCGTCAGCTTTACATATCAGCCCGCCACCAGAAAGAGCCTTGTGCCCTATCTGAAGGACATCCCCTATAAAAGCAGGTGGTACAGCTCGGGCAGACAGCCGCAGCCTTTCTATATCACCGCAATGCATCGTCCGGGTGACGGCGGCCTTACCTTCTACTTCGGATATCAGAAGGACAGCGCTACCCCTGAGGAGATCGAATTCCTCTATTACTTCACCGGCAGAGTGCTATTCAGGAGCATCGAGAACCCCGACAAAACCATTCAGGAAATCATTGATATGACTTGATCAGGAGGAATAATGAAATGTTAGAGCAGTTAAAGGATTTGATAACCAATTATGTAGACGCCGACCCGGAAGCCATAACCGAGGATTCCCGCTTTGCAGAGGATCTGGGATTCAACTCCTACGATTTCATCTGTATGCTGGGCGACTGCGAGGATGAGTTCGAGGTAGATATAGAGCAGTCTGAGGCTGCAAAGAGCAAGACCGTAGGCGAGCTTATCTCTTACTTAGAAGGAGTAAAATAATGAGTGCAGTAACAACGCTTAAAGAGCTTGTATACTATGCCGATGAACGCTTCGGCGATGAAGTTTTCGTGCAGGAATACAAAAAGCGCAATTTTGTAGAGCACAGCTACCGCACCTTCCGTAAGGACTGCGACGCTCTGGGCGCATGGCTGAACGAAAAGTTTCCCGAAAGAGTACACGCCGCAGTTATCGGTCTGACAAGTTATGAATATCTTACCGCATGGTTCGGCATTCAGTGCAGCGGAAACGTATCTGTTCCCCTTGACAACGCCAACAACGCCGAACGCATCGCAGATGAGATCGTCCGTTCAGACAGTGAGGTCGTCTTTGTAGACGACAACCACGCCAAGGATATTGAGACTTTCCGTGAGCTTTGCCCCAAGGTAAAGTATTATTTCCACATTCACAAGCCCTTTGAGGGCTCTCTCTTCCTGGGCGACATTATAGCTGAGTATCAGGGCAAGGCTCCCGCGCGTTCCTCTGCTCCTGAGGATATGACCGCTATACTTTTCACCTCGGGAACCACCGGAAAAAGCAAGGGCGTTATGCTCAGCAACACAAACTTCATAGATAATGCCACCTGTGAGCCTGACCTGGGCTTCCACGGCAACAAGCGTATGACAGTGCTGCCCATACACCATGTTTTCTGCTTCACCTGCGACATTCTCTGTGCGCTCTGGTACGGCAGAATCCTTTGCGTGAACGACTCCCTCATGCACATCATCAAGAACCTCAAGGTGTTCCGTCCGACTGACGTTACCTTTGTACCGATGATCGCCGCTTCCATTCTGAACAGGATGAAGCAGATGGCAGGCGAGGACGGAGACAAGCTTGCCGTAAGAAACGAGGTATTCGGAGATCAGTTCAGTGTTATCTATTCGGGCGGAGCTTACCTTAGTCCGGAGATAATAAAGGGTTATTCGGAATTTGGTCTTGATATTGCTCAGGGCTACGGCATGACCGAATGTTCACCAAGAATATGCTCCGGCATAAAGAACTGTCCTAAACCGGAATCCGTTGGTGAGATCGTTCCCGGGTGTGAAGTAAGGATCGTTGACGGCGAGATACAGGTAAAGAGCAAGTCGGTAATGATGGGCTACTACCACAACCCAGAAGAAACCGCCAATTCTCTCTCCCCCGACGGCTGGCTGATGACCGGCGATCTGGGTTACAAGGACGATGACGGATATCTTTACATAACAGGCAGAAAAAAGAACCTTATTATTCTTTCCAACGGCGAGAATGTTTCTCCTGAGGAGATCGAGAACCAGTTCGCTTATTTTGCACCTGTGAAGGAGATCGTCGTCTACGACAAACACGGTTCAATTGCTGCCGAGGTATATCCCGACCCCGAATATGTCTGCGATGACATCCGCGCCGTCATTCAGGCTAAGATCGACGAGGTCAACTCCGGCTTTCCCGCTGCAAAGCAGATAGTTGCACTTGATATCCGTGAAACAGAGTTTGAAAAAACCGCTTCAAGGAAGATCATCAGACCCAAACGATAACCGGACTGCCCGGGTATCTTAGAGCCTGTTTAGTATCTGAAATGTACGGATTTTTGAGCATATTTTTTCTCGATAACAAAGAAAAAGGACGCAGGCATACTGACGTATGGCAAGTTCTTTTGACGCAGTTAGCGAAAAAAATTGCCAAAAAGCCGCACGTTGCTAAGATGCTAAACAGGCTCTTAATATTAAAACAAGAAAAAACCATCCTCAGTCGTAAATCGGCCGAGAATGGTTTTTTCAATGCTATTCTCGCTGCTACTTTTTTTAACATGAAATGTATGTCCGGGTTTATTGAAACAACAAGGTCTATGTGGTAGAATATAGTCATTGAAGGGAGTGACCGGCATGAACGATGAACTCAGGAATGCACGAATGAGAATGAAAATGACTCAGGAGGAGCTTGCAGAAAAGCTTGATGTTTCAAGGCAGACTGTCGCCAAATGGGAAAACGGCGAGAGTGTACCCGATATAATGCGATGTACACAGCTTGCAGAGGTTTTTGAGGTTGAGATCGACGATATAGCTTCTATGTTTATACCCCAAAAAACAAAAGGCTATCCGGGTCCAAAAGGAAAGTATATCTTCGGGAAATGCGTGATACGCCGCGGCCTGATCGTTCTTCCTGATGACGCAATACAGATATTCAATCTGAAAGACGGAGATGAGCTTCTGCTCGTAGGTGATATAAAACAAGGCATGGCGCTTGTTCCGGTAAGCGGTGTGAACGATTTCGTTACACAGTTTGACAATGCGCCTGTTCTGGAGGTAAAGGACAATGAATAAAGCAATAGAACTGAAGGGTCTTACAAAAAAATTCGGAGAAAAAACGGCCGTGGACCATATCGGCCTGAATGTAAACGAGGGTGAGATCTTTGGTCTGCTGGGCGTAAACGGCGCCGGAAAGACAACCACTATACGCATGCTTACAGGCCTGTCTGTTCCCACGGAGGGAGAAGCAAAGGTGCTGGGGCTTGACCTCAGAAACGATCTTGATAAGATAAAACTGATGGTCAACGTCTCCACTCAGGAAACCTCCATTGCCGGCAACCTGACTGTGGAAGAGAATCTGAAATTCATTGCCGGAATATACGGTGTGGATAAGACAGTGCTTAATGAAAGACTGGAGGACATATACAGCTCACTGGAGCTTGGCGAGGTCAAAAATCAGCGTTCAAAGACTCTTTCCGGCGGCTGGCAGAGAAGGCTCAGCATAGCCATGGCGCTTATAACCGGACCGAAACTGATATTTTTAGACGAGCCTACACTCGGTCTTGACGTGCTTGCAAGGCGCGAGCTGTGGCGGTTCGTAAAAAAGCTCAAGGGCAAAGTCACCATCGTACTTACTACCCATTATCTTGATGAGGTCGAGGCACTGTGCGACACCATCGCCGTAATGGCAAAAGGCAAGGTGCTTGCCGTGGGCACAGCAGATGAGCTGAAAAAGTCCGTTAACAAAGAGACACTTGAGGACGCATTCGTTGAAATTGTCGGAGGAGAAAAAACATGAGAGCACTTGTATTTACTTCAAGGAACATCAAGGAGATGCTGAGGAACCCGCTGAGCTACCTGTTCTGCCTGGGGCTTCCGCTGGTCATGCTGGTGGTAATGACGCTTGTGAACGCATCTATCCCGAAGCCTGAGATACCCGCTGAAGCCGGTGCCTTTGTGGACAGCTCAGCTATGCAGGCTACCACTGTGTTCAATATCGAAAATCTTACACCCGGAATAGCTGTTTTCGGTCTGACATTCATCATGCTGTTCTGCTGCATTTCGGTGGCCTCTGACCGCGCAAGCGCTTTCCTTACAAGACTTTACGCTTCCCCCATGAAGAGCACCGATTTCATCATCGGCTATACTCTGCCCTATGCCATTATCGCCTGCGCTCAGGTAATGATAACCTACATTGCCGGAGAGATCATTTCACTCATTGTCAACGGCGAAAGCTTCAATATCGGCTATATGCTGCTTTCGATCCCGCTGTTCATACCCTCTGTGATACTTTGCATAGGCATCGGCATTTTCTTCGGCACACTGCTCAATGACAAGGCTGCTCCGGGCGTATGCTCGGCTTTCATTACGGCTGCGGCTATTCTCGGCGGCATCTGGATGGACATAGATTCTATGGGCAGCGCGTGGGTCTCAGTTTGCAGCTGCCTGCCCTTCTATCATGCCGTAAAATATGCCCGCTGCATTCTTGTCGGCGACTTCGGAAGCATGGTGCTGCCCCTGCTTATTACCACAGCTTTTGCGCTGGTGATATTCGTGTGCTCGGCGCTGCTTTTCGCCCACAAGTCAAAGGCTGACAAATAAATGCACCTCTACATCAACGCCAAAAGACCGGTGAAGCTTGTATAATCTGCTCCGCCGGTCTTTTTTTGTCTGAAAACAATATTATTTGTAAAATATGACAGTTTAATATTGTGCGTCAGAAAAAAATAGGTTATAATACAGTTACAGACTTGATCTTTCGCATAATATTTTATAAAAAAGAGGAGGTGTCAGTATGAAAGGCTGTACGTTTACTGTCGTTATTCCAGCTCACAACGAAGAGAATTATGTGGTGCGCTGTATCAATTCCGTAAAAAAATCCGCACAGCATTACGGCGGCAGGGTCGAAATAATTGTGGTATGCAACCGCTGCACCGACAAAACAGCAGAGCTTGCAGAAAAGAACGGTGCAAGGGTGCTTTACAATGACGAACGCTGTATAGGCAGTGTAAGAAACACCGGGATCATGGCTGCAAAAGGCGAGGTCGTGGTGACTATCGACTGCGACAACCGCATGACCAAGGGTACATTAAAGGAAATTGCATATCTTATGGCGACAGGGCTGTTTATCGGCGGAGGTGCGCCCATGCGCTTTGACAGGAATTCTCTGCCGCTGTTTTTCAACGATGTGCTTTGCAAGGCGGGCTTCAGGATAACCGGACGTTACTGCGGTATCTTCTGGGCCGAAAAAAAGACATTTATCGAAATAGGCGGATTTTCACAGGCAAAAGCCATGGAGGACGTGGCTACCGCAGGCAGACTTAAACGCTTCGGTGAATCACGAGGAAAAAAATACACTGTGCTGCGTGAGAATTATCTTATCAATTCCACAAGAAAATTTGACGATCTGGGTGACTGGCTGTACTTCAAGCTTTTATTCAAAAATGCCGGTACCCTCGTAAGAGCTGCCTTCGGCGACAAAAACAAGCTTTATGCACTGCTTGACAAGATGTTCTATGATTACAACGACAACAAAAAGAGGTGATATTTATGCAGCTGCACGACCCCTGCCCCACTAGCATCATGTTATTTTTGAACGAAGCTCTGAAAAGCAAGAAAAGCGTAAGCTTCAACGAGGTCATGGCAGCGCCCGGATGCAAAAAATTTCCGGTAAAGGATATCGGCAAAGCGCTGGAGCTTCTGCGGAGGAACGGTCTGGTAAAGGCGTCATCAAGATTCGGCTGCAGCGAACTGCTTGAATTCAACGCCACCGGAATAACCGAAGCCGGAAAAGAATTTCTGAAAGGGCACTGAGCCGGAAACGTTTTTGAAGGATCATTTCTGTATTACGATCAACTTCAACAACAAGTAAAGGAGGAACAAAAATGGCATATACCAAACATATTGTAACCACCATTGCGTATCTCATCGGAATAAGGGCGGATATCGTAGGACAGATAGGTGAAGAGGAACCGGAGCTTATCGAAAATCTGAAAGAGGATCAGTCCTGCCGTATAATAAGGTACCTTTGCAAGCTGAGAACTCAGCTGATGCTTAATTTTAAAAAGACCGATATCGAGATGAAGTCAAATCTCACCAATATTGACAAGCTGCCCTGGTTCGACAGGGATAATATAATGCAGCTTGAGGACTGGGGCATACGGATAATCAAGGCCAACGGCTCTTCAGCAAAATATATGGAAAGCATCAACAAATATATCAGCGACAATATTACTCGCTGCAAGGGTCTTTTTCCGGAATATGTCAACTGGGAATATGTCAAGGATCTTTTCATTATTCCAAGGTTCACTCAGGAAAAGGTCATAAAAAATGAATTTGCAAAATATATGGCCAACAGGGAGTATTATCCCTTCCAGCAGTATATTCACTGGCAGCCTTATGACTGCGGCGGAATGTTATTCAACGATTCAAAGTTTTTCGCCGTTATTTACCGACAGCATGGCGATGATTATATCACAAAGTCAAATTATCGCGTAGCCGACGAATACATCAAGGAGAGGATATATCAGTTCATCAACGAGACCGACAGCGTTGAAATAGTGGTGGACTGCGAAAACTCCAATCCATACAAGCTTTGCAGTGTTATTTTAGGGCTGAACCGCAACGAGATCTCAAAGGTGCAGAAGCTCATACTTTTTGACGATATACACACAAGTCCCGGCTGGGACCTGCTTGACAAGTTCGTACCAATACCCATTGAGCACATTATGGTGGAGCGTGTCAAGGAGCAGAAAAGTCTGGTGGACATAAAAATGACCGCCACCGTGTGCATGGAGCACTATCAGAACAAGGTATCATCCTTCCTGCTTTTCTCCAGTGACTCGGACTATTGGGGGCTTATCTCTTCCCTGCCGAATGCACATTTTCTTATGATGTTCGAGTACGAAAAGGTCAGCGAGGCCATAAAGCGCACTCTGGCAGGCCACGAGATCTTTTTCTGCGCAATAGATGATTTCGGTACAGGCAAAATAGACGATTTCAAAAAGTTCGTGCTGTGCTATCTTATGAAGAAGTATCTGCCAGATCTGCTGAGCTACAACGGCAAAGAGCTTGTCGCAGCGCTTTACAATGAAGCGAAGATACCCGCCGAGCAGAACGAGATGGACAACTTCTATAACAAGTATGTAAAGACCCTGAAATTCATCGCCGACGACAACGGCAAGATGTATTTTGAGATACAGAAATAATCATATACAAATAACAAAAAAGCCTATGGGAACTGCTGCTCTCATAGGCTTTTCTGTTTGCATCTTTTATAACGTCATTAGTTCTGCCGCCGTTACTGCTTTGTGAAATACTGTGACGGGTCCTCTGTATCCTTGAGCACACCGTCCTCATATACATAGGTTGCAGTGCCGCCCGCAGCGCTTACGTTCACAGAATTGCTGTCGGCATATTCCCATGTGCCGCTTACGGTCTGATCTGCACCGTATACAATTGCTGCTGTACCGTCCGAATAGAATACCAATCCCATGTAAACATCGCCGTCACTGTATGACCATTCGCCAACAGCATCAAAACCTGTGCTTGCAGACTGTTCACCTGGATCGCTCCCTGCCCTTGACAGCACCTCACTGTCATCGGCGGTATTCACAAGACTGTCATTCAGCAGATAATATGAGGAAGTTCCGCCCTGAACGCTGATAACTATAGTCGGGTCAACTATCTCCCATGTTCCGTCGATAGCCTCGCCGCCGTCAATAAGGCTCAGCGCAACAGTGCCGTCGCTGTTTACATCCATTCTCATATAGTTTGTGCCGTCATTGTATTCCCATGAACCGATCACATCATCTGCGGTAAGCACCGGACCCTGCTCGGAGGATTCTTCTTCGGATTCCTCGCTGCTCTCCACGGATTCCTCTTCACTGCTCTCCTGTGTACTTGATTCATCGCTTTCCTCATTGCTTGCTTCTGATGACTCATCCTTGCTCTCAACTTTCGGTTCCGTTTTGGATTCGGTCTTGCTTTCCGTCTTTGATTCGGTTTTGCTTTCTTCCTTTGACTCGGTTTTGCTCTCGGATGAATTATCCGCGGATACAACGGATGGTGCAGAGCTTTCCTGTGTCTTGTTGTCATTTTTTGCGCAGCCTGCTCCTGCACAGGTTATTATTGCCGCAGCCATAGCGGCTGCGATCACTTTCCAGAGTTTTGTTTTCATTTTTGTTCCGTCCTTCCGTTTTCAGGTTATTATCATATAAGATATATTATAAAACAAATCCGGGACTATTTCAACATTTATATAAATAAAACATATACGTCAGGAATACCAGGGCAACCGCACGAAAACAATTGTAAATTTTGTTTATTTGCTCCAAAAGTTAAACGTCCCGCCTCTCGGCAGGGAGCAGTTTTATCCGTGCTGTCAGTAGGGGACGCCCT
>JAFTCS010000111.1 GCA_017454565.1 Clostridia bacterium | reverse complement strand
GTGCGCGATCAGTTTAGTTCCGATCAGAGTAAACTGTGAACGCGAACAGCGTTTTCGGGGGGCGCGGGTCTCCGGTGGAGACCTCTGCAAAGCAGAAGCGCCGAGCGGAGTGCCTCCGCTGTCGATTTTGTTCTGGGAACGGATAAGGCAACGATGCAAAGTTTGTTTCCAAAATATAATCGTCCAGTGCGGTCACGCACCCGACAGGCGAGACCCGGTGGGACTTTTCCGTAAAAGTCCCCCTGACCGTCACGCTGGGATAATGATAATAATATAATGTTAAGAGAAAATATCAAGGAGGAAATTATATGGCAGACCATATTTTTACCGGCTCGGCAGTTGCAATAGTTACCCCTATGTTCGATGACGGTAAGGTTAACTATGAAGAATACGGCAGAATAATCGAGTTTCAGATAAACAACGGTACAGACGCTATCGTAGCCTGCGGTACTACCGGCGAGAGCGCAACACTTTCTCCGGAAGAACACAGCGAGGTCATCCGCTATACCGTTGAAAAGGTCGCAAAAAGAATTCCCGTTATCGCAGGTACAGGCAGCAACGATACCGTTTTTGCCGCCGAGCTTTCCAAAGAGGCCGAAGCTCACGGGGCAGACGCTATCCTTTCGGTAACACCCTACTACAACAAGACCTCTCAGGCAGGACTTGTGCGCCACTACAACTATATCGCTGACCGTATAAACATCCCCATGATCGTATACAACGTTCCCTCAAGAACAGGCTGCAATATCAAGCCCGAAACCTATAAGGAGCTTTCAAAGCACCCGAATATCAGAGCTACTAAGGAAGCAAACGGCGATATCTCCGCGCTGGTGAGAACAATGTCTCTCTGCGGCGATGATCTTGACGTATACAGCGGCGAGGACAGCCAGGCATTCAGCATTACATCAATGGGCGGTCTGGGCGTTATCTCCGTGTTTGCGAATATATGCCCCAGAGAGTGCCATGAGATGATGGCTCTTGCGCTTAGCGGCGACTTTAAGCAGAGCTTTGCTATGCAGAAGTATTACATTGAACTTATGGACATGATGTTCTCGGACGTAAACCCCATTCCCGTAAAGGCTGCCATGAATCTTTTAGGCTTCAGCTGCGGTCCGTGCAGAATGCCCCTTGCTCCCATGAGCGAAAGCGGCTATGCTGCTCTTGTTGAGTGCATGAAGAAGTACGGTCTCATCAAATAAGAATAAAAACCAAAGGAATGAAAAAAATGACGAACATTATTATGACAGGCTGCTCAGGAAAAATGGGCGCAAGCATCATTGCTGCAGCGGCAAACAGAAGCGATGTAAAAATCACTGCGGGCGTGGATCTTGTGGCGCCAAAGGACGCAGACTTTGTATATGCACCGTCATTTTCAGAGCTTGACTGCGAAGCCGACGTGATCGTGGATTTTTCAAATCCCGTCGTGCTCACTTCCATGCTTGCGTATGCCGTTGCTCACAAAATGCCGGTGGTCATATGCACCACAGGCTACAGTGAGGAGCAGAAAAAGCAGATAGCCGAAGCTTCAAAGCAGATACCCGTGTTCTATTCGGGCAACATGTCTTTAGGAATAAATCTGATAATCGAGCTTGCCAAAAGAGCTGCGGCTGTTTTCGGAGATGGCTTTGACATTGAGATAGTCGAGCAGCACCATAATCAGAAGCTGGACGCTCCCAGCGGTACAGCCCTGATGATAGCCGATGCCATTTCACAGGTGAGAACGGAGTCCGAATATGTTTATGACCGCCACTCTTACCGCAAAAAGCGCGACAAGAACGAGATCGGCATACACTCCATCAGGGGCGGCAATATCGTAGGCGAGCACGAGGTCATCTTTGCCGGACAGGACGAGATACTCACCATAAGCCACAGTGCGCGTTCAAAGACGGTATTTGCTGTGGGTGCGCTGAATGCGGCGGTGTTCCTGAAGGGCAGGGAGCCGGGAATGTACAATATGTCCGACCTGCTGCAAAGCGTGTAATGCAGCGATAAAAAATTTACGAGGTGACTTAATCATGAAACCGACAATAACCGTAAGTGATGACGTAACGTTGATCATTCTGCAGAATATTCCCGCCAACATGAGTTTTGTGACTGAGGTGTTTGACAGTATTGCGTCTATGGATATTGACGTAGATATGATTTCACTGACACCTCCGCATAGCTCTATGACAAGTCTTTCGTTCACTGTAAGTGACGACGAGCTGGTAAAGATACTGAGCTACACCAAGCAGTTGAATCAGGGCAGCATAAAGCCGATCGTAAGCAACGGCAACTGCAAGATAACCGTAAGTGACCCGCAGATGGAGAATTGTCCGGGAGTTGCCGCGAAGGTATTTGCGAAAGCGGCAGAAGCGGGGGCAGACATAAGGCTGATAACCACCAGTGAGTCGCAGATCTCGCTGTTAGTAACGAAATCCGACTCTGACGCCACCCTGACCGCCATAACCTCCGCCTTTTAGCCGGCCAGCGGGACGCTGGACCCCTGTTCGCGGGCGGCAAGCTGCCGCTCCCAATTCGCGGGGGTCGTTGCGCTGCGCTCCACTCTGAGTACAAGACGAAACTTTACCCTTGAGCACCAGAATAAGCACGAACCGCGATAGGTTAATTTCTGACCGGATGGTACTAACACCGCAAAATCGGCACTGGCGAATGCATTAGGATATTTGCTCATTACAGTATATAAGCAAAACAGCCGTTCCCGGATGAGAACGGCTGAATTTTTTGCCCAAAGCGCGGTTTGCTGAC
>JAFTCS010000110.1 GCA_017454565.1 Clostridia bacterium | reverse complement strand
TTATAATGCCTTTCCGCCGGCAGACCGAAAGGGACGAGCAGATAAGGCTGGAAAAGGAAAAAGAGGACAGCCTGACTATTGACGAACTTCTTCCGCTTTCAAAGGGCGACCCCGAGGAATATGTTTTCCTTAACGGAAAGACTTTGAAGCGCAAGACCATACTCAAAATGATAGAGGTCAGACAGAACAAGGAATGAACCCGTTCAGCCGGTAATAATATGTATAATACCGAAAAGCTGTTCGGACAGGATAAGGGAATTGACATTTTTTTAACAAAATATTATAATTATTTTATAATAGAAAGGGCTGCATCCGGCCCGATGATCCGGTGCAAAAACCAAAACTGTCGAAGGTAGAATGAAATATAAAAACAAAACGGAGGACAGAGCTATGAATGAAAACGAAGTCGTAAAGACCACAGGACTGGTAGAGGATCTTGACAGCTTCAACATTATGCTGTCAAAGGTCAGGGAAGCACAGAAGAAGTTCGCCGAGTACACTCAGGAGCAGGTGGACAAGATATTCAGGGCGGCCGCTATCGCTGCAAACATGGCAAGGATACCGCTGGCAAAAATGGCTGTTGAAGAGACAGGTATGGGTCTGGTGGAGGACAAGGTAATAAAGAACCACTATGCCGCCGAATATATCTACAACACCTACAAAAACACAAAGACCTGCGGTGTCATCGACTATGACCCGGCATTCGGCATGAGAAAGGTAGCCGAGCCTATCGGCGTTATCGGTGCCGTGATACCCACAACGAATCCGACGTCTACTGCCATCTTCAAGGCGCTTATATGCTTAAAGACCAGAAACGGTATTGTCATCAGCCCCCACCCGAGGGCAAAAAAGTCCACTATCGCAGCCGCAAAGATCGTTCTTGACGCTGCGGTCAAGGCAGGTGCACCCGAGAATATCATAGCCTGGATAGACGTGCCTTCACTTGAGCTTACCAATGAGCTTATGAAGAATTCCGACACAATACTTGCCACCGGAGGCCCCGGCATGGTAAAGGCTGCCTATTCCAGCGGCAAGCCTGCACTGGGCGTCGGTGCCGGCAATACACCTGTTATTATCGACAGCACCGCCGACATCAGACTGGCGGTAAATTCGATCATCCACTCCAAGACCTTTGACAACGGTATGATCTGCGCTTCCGAGCAGAGCGTGACCGTTCTTGCTGATATATATGACAAGGTAAAGCAGGAGTTTGCCGACAGAGGCTGCTATTTCCTGCAGGGCGACGAGCTTGACAAGGTAAGAAAGACCATAATCATCAACGGCTCTCTCAATGCAAAAATAGTAGGTCAGAAGGCTGCAAAGATCGCTCAGCTTTCCGGCGTGACTGTTCCCGAGAGCACTAAGATACTCATAGGTGAGGTCGAGTCTGTTGATATCAGCGAGGAATTCGCTCACGAGAAGCTTTCTCCGGTGCTTGCGATGTACAAGGCCGAGACCTTTGACGAGGCTCTGCAAAAGGCCGCAAGACTGGTTGCTGACGGCGGCTACGGTCATACGTCATCACTTTATGTTCATCCCGCCGAGGCCGGGAAGATCGAAAAGCATTACCACGCTATGAAGACCTGCCGTGTGCTTATAAACACACCATCGTCACAGGGCGGTATCGGTGATCTGTACAATTTCATGCTCACTCCTTCACTTACACTGGGCTGCGGCTCATGGGGCGGAAACTCCGTTTCGGAGAACGTGGGCGTAAAGCACCTGCTCAATATAAAGAGTGTAGCGGAGAGGAGAGAGAATATGCTCTGGTTCAGAACACCTCAGAAGGTCTATTTCAAAAAAGGCTGTATGCCTGTCGCTCTTGACGAGCTGGGTACGGTCATGCACAAGAAGAAGGCGTTTATCGTAACCGACTCCTTCCTCTACAAAAACGGCTATGTGGCTCCCATCGAAGCCAAGCTTGACGAGCTGGGCATCCAGCACACCTGCTTCTATGACGTAAAGCCCGACCCGACCCTTTCCTCTGCAAAGGAGGGTGCAAAGGCTATGGCTCTGTTTGAGCCTGATGTAATCATCGCTCTCGGCGGCGGTTCCGCTATGGACGCCGGCAAGATCATGTGGGTGCTGTATGAGCATCCGGACGCTGACTTCCTCAACATGGCTATGGATTTCATGGACATCCGCAAGAGAATATATACTTTCCCGAAGATGGGCGAAAAGGCTTACTTTGTGGCTATCCCCACATCATCGGGCACAGGCTCCGAGGTCACTCCCTTTGCGGTCATAACCGACGAGACTACAAATATCAAATATCCCCTTGCCGACTATGAGCTTCTTCCCAACATGGCTATCATTGACGCCGACAACATGATGAACCAGCCGAAGGGTCTTACAAGCGCTTCCGGTATTGACGCCCTTGTGCATGCTCTTGAAGCTTATGTATCCGTTATGGCTACCGAATATACGGACGGTCTTGCACTCAAGGCAATGAAGAATATCTTTGACTACCTGCCCTCAGCTTACGAAAACGGTGCAAAGGATCCTGTCGCAAGAGAGAAGATGGCGACAGCCTCCACCATGGCGGGCATGGCCTTTGCAAACGCATTCTTAGGAGTCTGCCATTCTATGGCTCACAAGTTAGGCGCTTACCACCATATTCCTCACGGCGTAGCCAATGCGCTGCTCATCACAGATATAATGAGATACAACGCAGAGCCGGTTCCGCCGAAGATGGGCACATTCTCACAGTACCAGTATCCGCATGCTCTTGAAAGATACTGCGAGTGCGCGCGTTTCCTTGGTTTTGTCGGCAAGGACGACAACGAGACTCTGGATATCTTCATTGAGAAGATCGAGGAGCTTAAATCGGTCTGCGGCATCAAGAAAACCATTGCCGACTACGGCGTGACCGAGGAAGCCTTCCTTGCATCCCTTGACGAGATGACCGAACGCGCCTTTGACGACCAGTGCACCGCCGCTAACCCGAGATATCCGCTCATGTCGGAGATCAGGGAGATGTATCTGAAAGCATACTACGGCAAGTAAACAGTACTACACCGCTCCCAATTCGCGGGGGGCGCGGGTCTCCGGTGGAGACCTCTCAGCCGCAG
>JAFTCS010000109.1 GCA_017454565.1 Clostridia bacterium | reverse complement strand
CATAGCAAACTCGTCAGCAGGAAGCTCGTCGGTGCAGACTGCTTCAAGAACGCTCTTTGCAAACTTGTAGGGGCTTGCCGTTGAAGCGATCACCGCAGGAGTTGTGTCGTTGGTCTCGGCAACGTACTGCTTGTATACATTAACTGCAACGGCAGTGTGTGTGTCACAGAGGTAGTTTTCTTCTTTATAAAGCTCGGCAATGGTTTTCTGGGTATTTTCATCGTCACAGAAACCGCCGTAGAAGAGAGTGTCAAGCTTTGCTTTAACTTCATCGTCTACCGTGTAGCTGCCCTCGCCTGAAAGCTGAGCCATCCAACCGGCAACCTTTTCTGCATTGCCGTCTGTAAGATGATAAAGAAGTCTCTCCAGATTGCTTGATACAAGAATATCCATGGACGGGGAAATGGTGGTGTAGAATTTACGTTTCTTATCGTATGTGCCTGTCTTGATAAAATCAGTGAGCACGTTGTTGGAGTTGGACGCGCAGATAAACTTATTCACCGGAAGACCCATATTCATAGCATAGAATGAAGCAAGGATATTGCCAAAGTTGCCTGTGGGAACTGCAACATTGATCTTCTCGCCGAGAGCGATCTTGCCCTCGTTGAGCATATCGCAGTAAGCCGAGAAGTAATATACTACCTGAGGAAGCAGTCTGCCCCAGTTGATGGAGTTTGCACTGGAAAAAAGCTTGTTGCTGTCGGCAAGCTTTGCCTTTATTTCACTGTTTGTGAATATTTTCTTTACGCCTGTCTGAGCATCATCAAAGTTGCCCTCGATAGCCACAACGCTGACGTTATTGCCCTTCTGGGTAGCCATCTGGCGCTTCTGCATGGGGCTTACGCCGTTCACAGGATAGAACACCATTATCCTTGTGCCGTCAACATCCTTGAAGCCCTCAAGCGCAGCCTTGCCTGTATCGCCGCTGGTGGCAACCAGAATAACGGCCTCTTTGCCGCTGTATGTCTTTGAGAGAGACTTTGTAAGCAGGTGCGGAAGTATCTGGAGAGCCATGTCCTTGAAGGCGCAGGTCGGGCCGTGCCACAGCTCAAGAACGGACATCTTTGTGTTGCCGCTCTCGATATATGAGATGGGTGCGGGATTCTCAGAGCCGAACTTTTCCGCTGTATAGGCGGCGTCCACGCTCTCTGAGATCTCCTGCTCGGTGAAATCACCAAGGAAATCTGCGAAGATTTTCTTTGCTCTGCCCCTGTAATCCTCTGCTGCAAGAGCCTTTATGTCGTCAAGGCTGTACTTCGGCAGAGACTGCGGCACGAAGAGACCGCCCTCCTCTGAAATCCCCTGGGCAATAGCCTGCGAAGCAGATACTACGGTGCTTTTGTTTCTGGTACTGTTGTAATTCATAATACTTCCCTCTTTCTTTTTGTCAATTTCCTGAAAGTCTGCCCTGTCGGGCGTACCTTGAGAAAAACTCCGAAGCGTTGTTGAAGAAAATATCCCTCAAAAGCTCCTCACTGTAATTGTGGTGCAAGAACATCTCATAAAGCTCCGGCATTGACCCGATGCCGTCCATATCCGCCGGGATATCCGCGCCGTCAAAGTCGCCGCCTATTGCCAGGGTCTTTTCGCCGCCCAGGCTCAGAAAATGCTCTGCGTTCCTTATTATATCACACATTTTCGCATTTGTCGCGTGTTTATTAAGAAAATCTCTGCAAAAATTCAGTCCGACAATGCCGCCCTTCTGTCTGATGATACAAAACTGCTTGTCAGTCAGGTTTCTTCTGTGCGGAGTAATGCTTTTGGCATCGGAATGTGAGGCGGCAAAGGGTCTTTCCGCAAGCCCGGCGACCTCGTAAAAAAGCTTCTCGCTGGCATGGGATATATCTATAACGATGTCGTTTTTTTCAAGCTCTTTTACGGCCGCCCTTCCGAAATCGGTAAGTCCGCCGGCATTTTCAACGCCTACACCGTCTCCAAGCTCGTTCCTGCCGTTCCATGTCAGTGTAAGCATTCTTACGCCTGCTTCTTTCAGCCTGCCGATATTTTCAAGCTCACCGGCAAGAACCGCACCACCCTCAACGGTCAGTATCACTCCCCTGCCGCCGTTTTCTGCAAGAGCTTTTATATCCTCGGGTGTACGGCACTGGGTCAGGCTGTTCCTTTTCAGCTCCTCATTGAGCTTCTCAAGACAGCCTTTGAAAAGATTCTTGGCAGCCTCTCCCCTGTATTCATCGGGTATCCAAACAGCCATACACTGAATGTACGGGTCGATCTCTGCGGCCCTGCTGTATGATATGTGAAATCTTTCATCATTGAAGCTGCCGTTTTCTGTGTATGCACGGTACAACGTGTCACAGTGCAGATCAAATAGTCTCATGGCGTCCTCCTTCGGTCAGGGATATCATTATTCTTCTCCGAAAGCGTTTTCGATGTGGGTTATCTGGGGGTGCTTTGTGCCGGAGGTGTAAACGACCTCTACCACATCGAAACGGGGCTGGAGAGTGCTTCCCTTTTCAATAATATAAGCATTTGCAGTCTCGATAAGCTTTTTGCGCTTTCGGGCAGTCACACTGTCAGACGGCCTTGCAATGGCTGCTTCATCCCTTGTCTTTACCTCAACAAATATAACGCACCCATCCTTCTGCACAATGAGGTCTATCTCACCGTGACCGGAACGGTAATTTTTCTCCAGAAAAGAATACCCATTTTCCGTAAGATACTCCAAAGCGGCAGCTTCTCCCTTTGCACCCATTCGCTGAGCCTTGGTGCGGGGCTTTTTAAGCTCCGGATGAAGTATACCGGTGAGGAACGACATACGGTGTATCTCACAGGGGCCGTACTGACGTATCATGTCTGCATGATATTCTGAGGGATAACCCTTGTGCTTTTCAAAGCCGTACACAGGATATTTTTCGGCGTACTCAATCATAAGCCTGTCTCTGCTGACCTTTGCAAGAATAGATGCCGCCGCGATCGACTCCGATTTCGAGTCACCCTTTACGATATCCACACAGGGTATCTCCAGAGACGGACGCTTGTTGCCGTCTATAAGCGCAAAATCCGCCTTTACGGGCAGACCCTCGACAGCGCGTTTCATGGCAAGCATGGCGGCGTTGAGTATGTTCATGCTCTCTATCTCTTCAACGGATGCCCACGCAATATTGTATGCTACCGCTTTTTCTTTGATAATATCAAAAAGAATTTCGCGCTTTTTCTCACTGAGCTTTTTGGAGTCGTCCACGCCCTCTATCAAAAGTCCCTTCGGCAAAATCACAGCGGCGGCACACACCGGCCCTGCCAAGGGACCTCTGCCTGCTTCGTCAACTCCGCATACGCTTGTGCAGCCCTGTTCGTAGTAATAATTCTCAAATTCAAGCTTTTTCTCCATGACCTCAACTCCTTTTACTTGATATTTCGCTGCCTGCGGGCAGCGAGCAGGGACGCTGTCCCTGCACCCTGCAAGCCT
>JAFTCS010000108.1 GCA_017454565.1 Clostridia bacterium | reverse complement strand
CTGTCAGGAACTCTCATGCCACGTTTGGTCTTTTCATTGTTAAGGAAGTAGAAGTCGAAACCGCAAACGGATATATCCGCATCGTTCTCCTTAGCGGCGGCATAGAGCTTTTCAAGACAGTCATTGCTTATGCGGTCATCTCCGTCTATAAAGCATATATACTCTCCGGCTGCATGAGAAACACCGATATTTCTTGAAGATCCCGCGCCGCCTTCGGCGTTGTCGAACACCCGGAAACGCTTGTCCATATCTGAATATGAATGGGCAGTCTCAACTGAGCCGTCGTCTGAACGGTTGTTTACTATAATGACCTCAAAGTCATCAAAGCTCTGCGACCTGATAGACTCAAGGCATGGAACCAGCATTTTTCCGCAGTTATACATGGGTATCACAATGCTGACAGCAGGATGTGACCCGGACATTGAACTCACCTCGGATTAAAACATTATCACTTGGCAGCCGAACCTTCCGCACCGGCTGCTGCGTCCTCTGCTGCGACCTTCTTTTTTCTGACAGCCGCAAAAGGCAGCGAAATAATTATAGTCAGATAGTAGGTTATGCAGCGCCAGATAAGTATTGCCGACTTTATGGTAGCCTCGTCAAATGTGGAGCCAAAGAAAGCGCTGAAACAGTATTCGGCTGCACCTGAACCGCCTGGCAGCGGAACCAGTCCGGACACCATGCTGACAAACGACTGTGCGCAGAGCATATCGAACATCTGAACATCATGCTTGCCAAAGGATCTCGCTATGCAGAACGGCACTAAAAACAGCACCGTAAGCTGCACAAAAGTAATGACATATACCTTTACCACAAGAGTCTTGTCCTTGTTCAGATCCTTGTTGCAGTTGTGGAAATTTGTAAGGCTCTCGTCAAGCTTCTTTATCTTTTCATCCACATTTTTAAGAATATGTATTTTTCCCAACAGCTTAAAAATTCCGCCAATGACCTTTGTGGTAACATTTTTGTTGAAAGACGCCAGCAGCAGCACCACAATAGTGCCTACCTGACCCATAAATCCTATGACAGTCAGCACCCACATGGCAAAATCAAGGCTTTGCACGAACATACCGAAACGCAGCACCATGGCAAGGATACTATAGCCGGTAAGAGTAAACTGCCACACCAGGAATTTCTGAATAAGGGCAGCTGTTGCGTTTGACGCCTTCACTCCGAGCCTTGACATTGTGAGCACCTGCATGGGCTGTCCGCCGGAAGCACTGGGAGTAACCGCGCAGTAAAACTGCCCAACCATTGATACGACCACCGCGTTCCATATCGTGAACGAGGGCGTACTTCGTCGGACAAAAAGATAGATTATATAAGTATCCAGTACGATATTAAGGAAGTACAGTGCAAGCGCTATAATGAGCCATAATACATCTATTTTAAGACCGCTGTTAAGCAGGTCGATGAATCCGTCTTTGGAAAATATAAAGAAAACAATAAGACCTATAGTCAGACCAATAATACACAGATTAAAGATCAGCCCCCAGGGTATAGAGGATCTTTTGCGTTTTGTTCCATTCATCTTATCACCTCACAGGCAAAAAACAAAACCTAATACCTTATTTTCCCATACATTTTATTATATCATTTTTTTCATGGCGGGTCAACCGATTTAACGCTATTTAAATCCAATGCTTTATTTTTCACATAATCAAAAAGCCTGCACAGTGCTCCATGCAGGCTTTTGGGTCAGAATATCAGAGTGCAGAGTAACCAAAGCTGTTTACAAGTGCCTCTATCTTAATTCCCTGGCGGCACATCGGACAAACAGGCGGCTTGAAACTCTCATAATCCTCAAGGTCATTCGGGTCAAATACGGAATTTACAGGGTGGCCGTCACATTCCTCAACTGTTGCGAAAATTGCAGCCACGCCGACGACGCTTCCGCCGTAATAGTTTACAGCATCAATTGCCGCAAGAGCGCTCTTGCCGGTGGTAACGGATGCCGCCACTATAAGAACGTGCTTATCCTGCAGCATGGGAACGATATTGTCGCGGAACATCATCTGCCCGCCTGAGATATACTCGGGCGAGACGACGTAGATGGTCTGATGGGCGTTCATGTTGACATAGTCATCCCTCGTCAGATCATCCGCAATGCAGGTGCCTACGACCTCCATACCGTCAATGCAGAGTATGGTATCAATTATTGTGGTCATTTTATACTGAGATATCAGTTCTTCCGCCACAGCCTTTGCTTCGGAAAGACGCATTTTCTGTGTCGTAACGTCTATATAGTAATTCGTATGGCTGTGCATAGTAGCAAAGTGCCCCTTCTGTACACGAAGAAACACGTCGTTGTTTTTGGTTCTGATCTTGAATTCCTTTGCCATAATCCACCTCTATCTACGCCAAGAGTTTTCCCCAAGCATATATTATATTGTTAATATTACCATATTATTGACAGAAAATCAATACAGAACTTAAAAAAGCACAGTTTTTTTCAGACAAAGAAAATCAGCCCGATCTCTTGCGAAATCAGGCTGTAATACCATTATCACGTTAACAGGCAAAACGCCTGAGATGTCAGAGGGCTTTGAGTCTCGCCTGTCGGCTCGGTCGGCGGTGCGTGACCGCACACGACCTGTTCGCACTCGAGGTTTACTCGAATCAAAACTAAGCCGATCGCGGTTGTCAATTCTTTCTGTGCGCGAGGATGTAGTTTACTCTTGTTTATCTTTCCCCGCGAACGGGGGTCCAGCGTCACGCTGGCGCGAACAGGGGTCCAGCGTCACGCTGGCGCGAACAGGGATCCAGCGTCACGCTGGCGCGAACAGGGGTCCAGCGTCACGCTGGCGCGAACAGAGGTTCAGCGTCACGCCGGCGCGAACAGAGGTCCAGCATCACGCCGGCGCGAACAGAGGTTCAGCGTCACGCTGGCGCGAACAGGAATCCAGCGTCACGCCGGCTCAGATCTGATCGAGAGCCTGCTTGATGTCGGCAATAATATCGTCAACATACTCAATGCCGACTGACATTCTGATAAGATTTGGCTTTACACCGCAGTCCTCAAGCTGCTGGTCGGTGAGCTGACGGTGAGTGGTGCTTGCGGGATGAAGCGCACAGGTGCGTACATCCGCTACATGGATGACCAGCTTGATGAGCTTGAGAGCGTCCATAAACTGCATGGCTTTTTCTCTGCCGCCCTTTACGCCGAAAGAGATAACACCGCAGCTTCCGTTGGGCATATACTTCTTTGCTCTCTCGTAATACTTGCTGCTTTCAAGTCCGGGATAGTTCACCCATTCGATCTTGTCGTTCTGCTCAAGGAACTTTGCGACCGCAAGCGCATTCGAGCAGTGACGCTCCATGCGCAGGAACAGGGTCTCCAGACCAAGGTTCAGAAGAAAAGCGTTCTGGGGGCTTTGCTGGGGGCCGTAGTCACGCATAAGGTGCGTAACAGCCTTGGTAATATAAGCAGCCTTGCCGAATTTCTCGGTGTAGACTACTCCGTGATAGCTTTCGTCCGGTTCGGTAAAAGCAGGATATTTGCCGTTTGTCCAGTCAAAATTGCCGCTGTCCACTATAACGCCGCCCAGTGCCACTGCGTGACCGTCCATGTACTTTGAGGTGGAGTGCACAACGATATCCGCGCCCCACTCGAAGGGTCTGAAATTAACTGGTGTCGGGAAGGTGTTGTCTACGATGAGAGGTACACCGTGAGCATGTGCAAGCTTTGCGTAAAGCTCAACATCAGCAACGTCAAGAGAGGGATTTGAAACGCTCTCGACAAAGGCAGCCTTTGTGTTTTCTTTGAAAGCTGCGTTTATTTCCTCCTCTGTGGCATCGGGAGTAATGAAAGTGAACTCTATGCCCAGCTCGCGCAGTGATTTATTGAAAAGATTGAAGGTTCCTCCATAAATAGCGCTGGCGCAGACAACGTGGTCGCCGGCATGGCAGATATTCGTGATGGAAAGCATCGACGCAGCCTGACCGGAAGCAGTAAGCATAGCGCCCACACCGCCCTCAAGAGCCGCGATTTTTGCAGCAACAGCGCTGAGAGTCGGGTTTGTGAGTCTGGTGTAGAAAAATCCGTCCTCTTCAAGGTCAAACAGTCTGCCCAGAGTAGCCGCAGAATCATACTTGAAAGTAGTGCTCTGGACTATAGGAATAACTCTCGATTCACCGTTTTCAGGCTCATAGCCGGCCTGTACGCAATTTGTGTTAATGTGGTATCCCATTTTTCAATTCTCCTTTAGTTGATTATATAGTTTTATTATATCAGCCGACACCTCCGGAACAGTCCGGGAAGCGTCAACGATTTTTATGTTTTCACTGTCCTTCAACAGTTCAAAGACCTCAAAGAAACGATTCCTTATCCTTTTCTGCGCCTGAGTATTTTCATATATCTCGCGGTCAAGGCGGCTGCCGGATATACGCTTTTCTCCGTCCTCAGGTGAAACGTCAAGAAAAATGCACAGATCGGGTTTCAGTATCTCACGGCAGTTCAGGTTCATATCCATGACCCATTTCAGATCGGCGTCTATGCCCTGATAGGCAAATGACGAATAATAATACCTGTCACATACTACATCCACACCGCTTTCAATGTACTGTCTAATACCGTTTTTAGGGTTGACGTTGTGAAATATCCTGTCAAGCAGGAACATAGCCGAAAGCTCGTAGGCATCCCTGCTGACAAAGCCGCCCAGTGCATCCCGCAGCATGCCGCCGGTTGAGGAACTTGTAGGCTCAGCTGTAAGACAGACTTTCCTGCCCTGCCGCTTCATCTCAGCAATAAGGAGATCCGCCTGCGTACCCTTTCCCGAACCGTCAAGACCCTCAAGCACGATAAATCTTCCCTTTGTCATTTTCACTCCCCCAAAGCCATGATACTTTATCATTATACTCCATTTCAGTGTGTAAATCAATCCTGAAAGTCCTATTTATCAGGATTTTTGAACGAGCTGAAAAAGTATGAAGCCTGATTGCGCAGCAGCGTCCGGTTTCTGTTTACAGATCTGCTCCGGTCAGTATCATTTCGGCGGCCTTGATGCCGTCAACTGCTGCCGAAGTTATACCGCCGGCATATCCCGCGCCCTCTCCGCATGGATACAGACCCGCAGCAGCCGGACTCTGCATAAACTCGTTCCTGAGTATCCTCACCGGTGACGAGCTGCGGCTCTCAACTGCCGTCAGCACAGCGTCACCGCAGGCAAAGCCGGAAAGCCGGTTATCCATCATTGCTATGCCCTCCCTGAGAGAATCGGTCATAAACGAGGGCAGGCAGCCGTCCAGATCGGTCAGGGTATATCCCGGTTCATAGCTTGGTACAACGGAGCCAAGCTCTCTTGAGGGCTGCTTCCTCATCAGATCACACACACGCTGCACCGGAGCTTTGTATCCTCCTCCGCCCAGACGGTATGCCTGCTCCTCCAGCCTTCTTTGCAAAGCCACACCCGCAAGTACGTCGCTGCTTCCGAAATCCTCCGGAGATATCCCCACCAGTACCGCAGAATTTGCGTTAGTCTTGTCGCGGGCAAACTCGCTCATGCCGTTTGTCACCAGTCTGCCCTCCTCACTGGCAGCCGCCACAACTGTTCCGCCCGGACACATGCAGAAGGTATACACCCCTCTGCCGCTGCTCAGGTGTACAGCAAGCTTATAGTCGGCGGCACCGAGAGCTGGATGTCTGTAAAAGCTGCCGTACTGTGCCCTGTTAATACTCTCCTGCAAATGCTCTATCCTGACACCGGCAGCAAACGGTTTCTGCTCCATTGGTATACCCTTGCATCTGAGCATTTCGAAGGTGTCTCTTGCACTGTGGCCAATGGCAAGGACTGCATGGTCGGTCTCGAAGTTCAGGCTCTCACCGGCTCTTTCCGCTCTGACAGCCTGAAGCCTTCCGTCCCTGATAACAATGTCGCTCACTTTAGCACCGAAATAGTACTCTCCTCCGAGAGAGACAATGGTATTCCGGATATTCCTGACAGTGCTTCTGAGCTTGTCCGTACCGATATGCGGCTTTGCAAGATACAATATCTCATCAGGTGCGCCGTGTGAAGCAAACTCCTGCAGAACCTTGCGGATACGGCTGTCCTTTGTGCCTGTATTCAGCTTGCCGTCCGAGAACGTGCCCGCACCCCCCTCACCGAACTGGATATTCGAGCTTGGGTCAAGTACACCGGTGAGTCTCAGCTTCTCAACATCCTGAGTTCTGGTGTCCACGTCACGGCCGCGCTCCAGTATAATAGGTTTCTGACCCGCCTGAGCAAGTATGAGAGCTGCAAACATACCGCATGGACCGCTGCCTATTATCACCGGTCGTTTTTTAAGAGCTGTGCCCTTTGGCAGCTCATAACGGTATTCCTCAATAAAAGATGCGCTGCGGCAGGCAGACACCGCCTTTTTTTCATTGCCGCGCAGCTTTATGTCAAGAGAGGCAAGGAAGTGTATCTGTTCCTTTTTGCGTGCGTCAAT
>JAFTCS010000107.1 GCA_017454565.1 Clostridia bacterium | reverse complement strand
TGACGTTTTTATCCGCGGAGGAATAGATCGGAACGTAGTAGGTGCCGAGATTGCTTTCGCCGAAGTCCTCGCCCGCGCAGCCGACGAAGCATTTGTAGCGCTCGTATATGAACATCTGGAACGCCTTGTCAGCGGTGGTCCTTTCGTCGTCGTGATTGCCGTAGACCATCACGACGGGCGTGCCGAGACACTCGAGCATCAGCATGAATTCGTTGATCGCCAGCGCGGCGTAAGGCCTGACGAGGGTGGTGCTGGCGATATTGTCGCCCGTGAGGACGATAAGATCGACCGGATAGTCGGCAAGGACTTTTTTCAGCACTTTTTTCGTGATCCCCTTCATCGGGAAATAATCCTGGATATCGGCGATCTGCATGATGCGGAATTTTCCGTCCTCACCGTACTGAAGATGGGTATCGGCTTCTTCGCTCGTTTTCGCGGAGGCGATCACACAGACGGAAGAAAAAATAAGCGCGATACTGAGTATGACGGCGGCAGTTTTTTTGAGCATGGCAGCTTCTCCTTTTATTAACTATGACCTTTGGCACCCGACTTCGTACAGCAAGAGAACAATGCGACTTATCACCGGAGCAGGTCTATGACAATATCGGCTTGCCTGTAAAGTCTCTTTCTGAGTATGAGGCTGACCTCACGGCACCCGACCCCGAGACGGTCAATGAGCTTGTCAAGCTCTATAAGGTTTCGCCGTACTTCATCTGCGGTCTGTCCGATGTGTACGCACCTCTCGTTTCTCCGGTAGATATGCTAGACCTCACTCCGCTGTCTGAACCGAATAAACTGCTGGTTAAGGAGATTTTCCTTGCCCTCTACAAGCTTGACGCATTAGGTATCAAATAATGCCCGTCTACAAGTCGGATAACGGCAAGTGGTACTGCTCTTTCTACTACACCGCCGCCGACGGTAAACGCAAGCGCAAGAAGAAGGAGGGGTTCAAGACAAAGCGCGAAGCGTCCGACTTTGAAAAGACATTTATCAGAGCCGAGGGCGTGACCGCTATGCCGTTCTCCGAGCTGTGCGACTTGTATCTCTCTGACCTAAAAGTCCACATCAGAGCCTCCTCATTTGAAACCGCTCTGCAGCAGGTAAACACTTACATCCTTCCGTTCTTTGGAGGTATGAAGTTATCGGATATTTCCGCAGCTACCGTCCGAGAATGGCAGAACACTCTTTTGACTTCGGGACGAAAGACCAGTTATGTCAAACTGATAAACACCCGACTGAACAGCGTCTTTACCTTCGCGCAGAAGTTCTATAACCTTCCAGAAAATCCAATGATGAGAGCCGGAACCATCGCCTCAGCTAAAAGCCGACAAATGGAGTTCTGGACTAAGGATGAGTTCGATCTGTTCATCACTACCATCGAAAAGCCCGACCTGCTCTGCGCCTTCTATGTGCTGTTCTATACAGGTATGCGGTGCGGTGAGCTGCTGGCATTGACTATCGGAGACCTTGACTTCGAGAAAAACGAAATCTCTGTAAACAAGACACTGACGAGAGTACACTCCGAAAACATTCTCAATCCTCCAAAGACGGCAAACTCCGAGCGGATTGTGACCGTGCCTGAGAAGATAATGAACCTGCTTTCTGACTACGTAGATCGTCTTTACAAACCCGCGCCGGGCGACTTTCTCTTCCCTTTTGTAACGCCCGATAAACTCCGGAAAAGTATCAAGCAGGGAGTGAAGTCGGTAGGCATAAAACGGATACGCATACACGATCTGAGACATTCACACGCTTCGTGGCTGATTGAGAACGGCTTCCCCATTCAGGTAGTTTCTGAACGGCTTGGTCACAGCAATACTCAAATGACCTTAAACGTGTATGCTCACCTGTACCCAAATAAGCAAGCGGAGCTGGCTCAAGACATCAATAAACTGATAGGAGATACCGAGCCGATTTTGCCCAAAAAATGACGTTTCTCGGAAAAATGGTACGATTTTGGTACGGTTGTACATTTCAAAACGCCGTAAAGCCTTGATACAGCGGGCTCTACGGCGTTTCGTGAATAATTTTTTTATAATAATAGCATTCCGGTTTACAAAATACAACAGAAAAAACGTTGAAACGCGATAATATCCCGCCGACGGTAAAAACGGCGCGCAATGCCTTATCAGGATATCCTCCGACATAGCTCCTCCTGTTATCTTAGTTGGCAATTGCTGACTGCTTTGCTGAAAATTGTTCCGCAACGTCAAAAGAATACGGATCAAATCACGTTACGGATGTTGAAAAGAAATTGTGACCGTCATTTTCTGCCCACAAGCAGCGTGGAGCCGCCGAGATCGAGCCAAACCGCCTTTTTGCGATCCATAAACGTGCCGTCTCTCCTGAAAATTACCGTCCTTTTATTATTTATCTGATCCACATGATAAGCAGACCCACCAGCGCAGCCGGGATCAGGGCGAAAACGACGCCGGGGAACAGCATTCCTTTCAGGTGGAACCACTTTTGATGATACGCCTTGTCCATGTGTTCGGTTCCTTCCAGCCGGAACATGGGCAGATTCGCGAACAGGACCCAGTCCAGAAAGAATGTATCGTATGCGCCGATCCATACCATCAGCCCGAACGCCAGCAAAAAGCCCTGCCAAAAGGTTGTTGCGCCCGCGAGCAGCGCGCAGACCAGCAGGATCCCCACAAACCCGAAGATACCGAAGCTTTTGGTCAGAATGACTTTTTTGGACTTGGCGGATACGTCCACCCGTTCATGGGTTTTAAAGTATTCCTCCTGGATATCAGGCGGGTAGTTATGGATCCCCGCCGCACTGTACTTTTTGTCGCCGCGGTACGCCAGGAACACGGCTGCCGTAAAAACCGCTGCGAATATCAGGGCCTCCAGCAAAATGACCCACCATGTCATAACGAAGTCCCCCCTTATGCTTTTCTGCACCGGAAGCATCCGATGCCCTCCACAGCAGTCACGGTAACGTCCGCGTACATCTCCCGCAAACGCCGCCGGAGAGAATCTTCCGTTTCAAACGGCGGGGTGAAAAAGCCCTTGGGAACGTAAAGCTGATTGACAAACCAATCGGTCCGTCTGCAGCCGCCCCGGATATAGAAGCAGCCGCAGAAGGTCCCGCCCTTTTTCAGCACGCGGTACGTTTCTCTGTACGCCGCTTCTTTATCCGGGAACGCGTGGAAGCCGTTGAGCGACAGCACGATA
>JAFTCS010000106.1 GCA_017454565.1 Clostridia bacterium | reverse complement strand
GAATACGACTTTGTGTCACGCTGTTTCTACCCGAAACTGGCCATCCCGGAAGATCCCGTGACCGGCAGCGCACACACTTATTTAGCACCTTATTGGGCTGAAAAACTTGGCAAAACCACTATGACAGCCAAGCAGGTTTCATCCCGCGGCGGCATTCTCAAGGTCACTCCAGGAAGTGACAGAGTTTACATTACCGGCAAGGCCGTACTTTACATGGAGGGGGAGATATTTGTGTGATTTTATTTCCTATCTTTGACTCCATGAAAACTAAAAAACTGATCGTATTTCTCCTTTTTGCTTTTATCCCGATGATTGGGGTGGGGCTGTATCTCCATAGCAGCGGTACACCTATAAACGACCCAGGAGCAGACCCTCTTGCTGCCGTCAAAGGGATGCTGTTCAGCGCAGGAGCAATGTTTATCCCGCTGCTGGCGGTGGTGTTTACTCAGCTGATATTCAAAGAGCCGGTGCTTCGCGGAGTCGGCATTTCGTGGCGGTTCAACCGCTGGTGGTGGATAGGGTGGATTCTGATGCCTGTTCTCACTTTGGCGATTCTCGGCGTTTCGCTTCTGATGCCGGGAGAGCACATAAATACTGAAAGCGAGACTGTACAAGCCGCTCTGCAGCAGATGCCGGAAGGTTTCGGTGTCTGGGGAATTGTGGCAGTCACTTTTGTGAGCGGTCTGTTTGCAGGTATTACCATCAACGGACTGTTTGCTTTCGGGGAAGAGGTAGCATGGCGCGGTTTCCTTGTGAAACTGTTTGAAGGCAGGAAATTCCTCACCATGGCGCTTATTATAGGCGTTATATGGGGTTTCTGGCATGCTCCGCTGATTCTCAACGGCCATAACTATCCCGATCATCCGGTTGCCGGAGTGTTTATGATGGTGGCGATGTGCATTCTTCTCACTCCGATTCTGCTCTATTTCCGTCAGAAATCAGGCTCAGTGGTTGTTCCTGCCATTATGCACGGTACATTCAATGCCGTGGTCGGCATCAACAACATTCTTCTTACACCTTACAATGACCTCCTCGTCGGAGGACCCGGCCTTGCCGGAATGATTGTGCTTCTCGTGGCAGATGTGTGCATCTTGCTGTATGACCACTTTTCAAAGTGATCTATTTTGAGTGGCAAATACCACTCAAATAGCGATTAAAATAATAATTGTACAAACAGAATATTAGAAGCAAGTGCCTTTTATTAAAAAAAGCGAGGCCCGAGGGTCTCGCTTTTCTTATGTCAATATATCAGATTCAGTCCGTTATATACACTGTCACTGACCTGGCGGCCTGGGCGCCGTAGACGAGGGTTCCCTCTATATCGGCGGTCTTGCTCGGTCCGCTGATGAAGGTGCCGAACTTGTACTTCTTGAAGTAGGTCTTGCTGGCAGCTATCTTGTCATACGCCTCGTGCATATTGTTCACGATATCCGCTTTGCTCACCGCAAAGTCCAGATGCTCCGATGCGAATAGGTATGAGCGGTCCTCGGTTGTCTGAGGAATCCAGATGCATCCGTTTTCCGCTACGGCTATCTCGCCTTTGGTCGCTTTCACGTCATCCGGCACAGGTCCCGTTACCACTTTCGCTCCTGAAATTTTCTCAGCAGCTTCTGCGAATTGAGCTACAGGGTCGCTGTAAGTGATAGGGGAAAACTTGTGTTCTTTCAACTCTTTAGACTTAGGCTCGGCGTAAGGCACTGCACTGTCAGGATTCTCTGTCTTCTCCATTGTCTTCCACAGCTTGTGGAAGCTCTCTTTAGGGAACTTCATCATCTTGCGGCCGTGCGCCCAAGGGTTGACTCCGCTGTTGACCAGACCGCTCGGCATTGAGTTGAGCCATGGGGCCATATTCTCCATATTGGTATAAAAGCCCGGATGGTCATAGAGAGTTCTCATGGCTTTGGACATAGCCTTCTTTGAAGGACTTGCCGTGCCGAAACTGTCAAGGCTCTGACGCCATTTGTAGATCTGTGTGCTCAGGTCGACTTTTACAGGACATACGTTGTCGCAGCTGCAGCACAGAGTGCAGGCTGAGACGTTGTCGCTGAAACGTTTCGGGTCGTGAGCCATACCCAGATTGATTCCGAT
>JAFTCS010000105.1 GCA_017454565.1 Clostridia bacterium | reverse complement strand
TGACCGACCTATAAGCACTTTTCTGAAAGGAGTGGTAGCCATCAAACGCAGGATAATTCTTTCGATCTTGGCAGTCTGCATGCTGGTGACTGTTATTTTCAGCACCGCAGCTTATGCCGCAAGCCCTGTTACGCCCAGAACCAGTTTCAGCTACCGCGGTACAGACATTACAGCCTCCGTTGAGAGCAAGTACCGCGATACACGAGCATTTTTCAAGGACGAAGCGGAGATCCTTCCCGATAACGCCGAAAGAGAAATATGGGAGAAGCTCCAGAGCACAGCCGACTATCTCAATCTGAATATCGCAATATTTATCGGCGGCAATTACAGAACAGATGACGAAACGGTAAACTTTACCAACGAATGTATATCGGCACTGTTCGGCAGCTCCTCAGACACAGTGTTCATTTATCTTGATTTTGAGGGTTATTCACCCGCCTACGATTACATAAGAACTTCCAACAATGCCGATACCATATTCACCGACACCAAAAGAAATCGTATCCTGAACACAATGTACCAGAAACTGCCAAAGAGCAGCGAGCCCATCTACCCCGACTCGGTGAAGCTGGGCGTCCTCAACGGGATCGAGGAGATAAAGACTCAGGGCTATGTAAACAACTACCAGCACACCAACACCTATGACAATGCAAACAACACATACGATGATTATGCACCTCCGCCTCGGAAGAACAATAACATTTCCTTTAATGAGGTATCAAGCTTTTTCAGCAAAATACCAAGCTGGTTGATTTTCGGTGTTATCGGCTTTATTGTTCTGATAATAGTAATTTCGGCAATATCAAAGTCGATAAAAAGACACACCCGGAATTTCACCAACTACAACAGCAACAACTATTACGATGATAACAGCTACTACGGCAACCGCAACGGCTATTACGGACGCGGAAGCAGCTATCATCACAGCTCATACAGAAGGCCGCCCAGAAGTCATTCCCATCATAGCCCGCCGCCTCCTCCTCCGCCGAGATCATCTCGTTCACATTCTTCAAGCAGCAATCACTCAGGCAGCTCGAATCACAGCTCAGGCAGCGGACACTACAGGTAAGAGCTTAAAGCTATCACAAAAAGCCGGGTACGGAATCAGTTCCGCGCCCGACTTTTTTACTTTGCTCTGACAATGTACCTGTTCAGCTGTACAGTCCGGTTTTTGAGCTTCACATAGTCCTCGACAGTCTCCTGCAGGACGCCGCCGCACTTCAGGATAACACGGTTTGAGCCGATATTCTCAGCCATGGCGTCTATCCTTACGGCGGAATATCCATGTGCGAAAAGATAATCTATCAGGCACCGACAGGCTTCTGTGGCAAAGCCGTTGTTCCAGTAAGCCTTTGACAGATCATAGCCAATCACGGGCATGCCGTCCTCATAGCGAACCACGTCTATCCCGCCTATCAGCCTGCCCTCACTTTTCAGCACAACAGCAAAATTCAGACGCTCCGGCTGTTCGTATTCCTTTTCCCAAAGCGCAAGAAGATATTTTGTCTCGTCTATGCTCGTGTGGGCATTCCATGTCAGATATTTCGTGACCTCGGTGTCGCTTGCCCAGCCATTGAACATTGCTTCGGCGTCCTCCGGCTCAAAGGGTCTTAATATAAGTCTTTCGGTTTCCAGTGTAAGCTTCATGTTATCCTCCATTCAGCAAAAAGTCCTGCTTTATAATTTTCATATACATTATATCACATTCAGCAGATTTACGCTATTGATTTTTCATGCAAAAAGCGGTAAAATTATCATAGACCATTCGGAGGTATATAATATGAAAAAGAAGATCGCTTTTAGTTTTATCGCTTTGCTTGTTTTCGTCCTTACCCTCGCAGGCTGTTCCGATTTCGCGTTCAACCCGGTCGGAAAATGGCATGTAGCCGAAGAACGCCTCTATGCCGACAGTGTTCTTAGTTACACCAAGGATGTCAAGGATTTTGAATACGGCGGTCAGACCACACTTGTTTTCAAGAAAACCGGCACAGGCTACATAGACAGCGGCGCCAGGGACAAGATCAATTTCACCTATGAATATGATGACAAAACCGTGACCATTAATATTGAAAAACACGGCAATATAGAAGCAGGCACCGTTGTATATGATGTTGCAGACAACGGAAATGAGATCGTCGCCACCATACAGGAATATGAAGAAGAATCCGGTACGAATAAAGTAAACTACAAAAAGCAGACTATTTTCCGCAGATAATAAAGGCAACGCCGCACAAAGACAGTGTCGAAGATGCGGCGCTAAGCCGTAAGGCGCTCTTTGTGCGGTGCTGCCTAAAAGCTAAAGCTTACCTTGAATTAGTTTAAGGTAAGCTTTATTATTATTTAACAAAGATTTCAAACCTTTCTTACATCCGCGGGGTATACTTTTATCATAGAAAAAAGCAAAGGAGCGCTGAACATGACAGAAAGTAATTTCAGAAAAAAGATATCCGCACTTATGCTTGCCACAGTAATAACTGCATCAGCATTGACCGCAGCGCTGCCGGCATCACAAGAGTTCGTCCCCGAGGAAAACAGCACGTCTGTTTCGGAAAACAACGACGAACACAAAGACTGATGGCCTATATAGGTCATTGCATACCTTTTTACTAAGCTTACGCCATAAAGTTAATAATATCTCCTCTCTTAAAAAGAGCAGCGGCTTGTTCCTTGATGAAACAAGCCGCTGCTCTTTTGTTTGATGTCCGGCGTGACGCTGGGTCTCCACCGGAGACCCGCACCCCACCGAAAACGCTGTTTACCATTTTCAGAGTTTCACGGATTCAGGAAAAACATTTATCATATCGCAAATAGGATAACCGCCGCAGCTATCAGTGCCGCTCCGGCTGCAAAAAGGCTGAGGAACAGGGTTTTTAACAGTTTCAGCTCACGGTTCTGTTTCTCGGCATATCGTAAAGCGTATGAGCTTCCCGCCGGCGACATTCCCGAAAGGTGCTTTCTAAGCTCCACAGTCACGTCATCTATCGAAGGAGTGTCATCATCGTCCTCAATAAGGTCGAAGAACTTCTTCATCTCGCCCAGCATGCGCTTGTCAAGCATTTCCTCTATCACTTCGGTCTCATCCGGAAACAGTATTATGCACTGTCTGCCCGACCTGATGAGAAAAGCTTCATTCCCGTTCTCGTCCACCAGACGCTCGCTGTGCAGTTTTCCCGCCTTTGGAGACAGCACCGCCGAAAGTATGCTGTCGGTGCTCTGACGTCCTCCGTCCAGTCCGCCGATCACCACTGCTGTGCACGATCTGCTCAGCGCTTTTTTCAGGCATTGTGCAAGCTCCGAAGGACTCATTGCCGCCGTTGACGTCTTTCTGTCAAGACCTATCCTGCTCAGCTTCCTTTCAAGCAGTCTTTCCGTTTCTGCTGTTTTTCCTGAATGATAAAAAATTATCTCGTAATCCATTTATATCCCTCAAAACGCGCTCCGGGTCTATCCTGTTTTGCCCGATGCTTTTTCTTTTGCACTTATCTGCTCGTCGGTCTGTATCTCAGAGATCAGCCTGAGAGAGTTCTCTTTCATTTCCTCAAGTATCTCAATATCATCGGTAGTATAGACTTTCTCCTTATAGGTGTTTATGAGATTATCCACCTTTTTCTGCTGGCTCTCGCGGTAATGCTTGCCTTTTACATAATCCTGCAGTCCGGTGACTATCTCTTTTCTCAGCTTATCTACCTGCTGCAGACGCGCTTTTTCTTCAGCTTCAGCCTTGGCTTTCAGCTCAGCCTCCTGCTGAAGTCTTTTTTTTTCCTCTTCACGCTGCTTTTGTTCGGCTTTCAGGACGCTATCCGGTTTTTTTTTGACATGCTCAATACACGCTATCTCCTGTATCACAAGGTCATTCACTCTGGCAAAGTCCTCGGCCTCGTCCACAAAAGGCTTGTAGATGTCAATTACTTCCTTTATATACCTGAGCTGTTCATCATAATATTCCTCAGGCTTGTAGCACTCGGTCACCATCTTGTAGGCGTCCTTTTTGCTCTGTGCAAGAGCTTTTACAAGATCCTCGTCATCCTTGGCGCTCCATTTTTTCTTGCCGTCATACCAGGTGATCTGCTTCTTGTTCAGGGCATCCTGGAACGATGTAACATTCGGTTTTGTGCCGCCGTAGTATTGGTAGTAGATATCCGGCTGCAGCGGATTTGAAGCGTATGAAGCGTCGCTCACCTTTACCCTTGAATCCTCGCCCGGCCTTACCTTCCGCGCAAGGATCACCATTCGCAGACCTTCCACACCGTAGCTGTAGCCGGTGCAGGTCGAAAGGGTCAGCAGAGTATCGTTCTCGTTTACAGTGACGGGACAGTTTATCACCGAGCGCGCCCTCATCTGATATACATAATTCAGAAAATCATAATCGCTTGCAAACGTAGACCTGAGGTATCTGAAAACAGAGCCAAGCTCTTCGTTTGTGTTAATGGTCGCAATAGAAATGATCTTCCACTTGTTTTTTTCATAAAGCGTGTTGTAGGTCACCACCGGACCGGACTGATAGAAGCTCAGAGAGTCATAGTACAGCAGACCTGCAAACATCGTACCGTCAGCCATGGAATGACCGTGAATGAGCTGGTTCTTGTCCTCGATAGTGCTCCTGTAATCCAAAAAAAGCGAACCGCTGAAAAAATAGTTGCCGTAAAAGTCCTTGTAAAGATAATATGGGTCCCTGCCGTAAGCCACCTCAAAGGCGTCGTCCTTATACTGCAAAACAACATTGTTCGTCAGGGTATTGGGTACGCTTATCCAGCCCACGGTGTCGCTGTTGCCGGCATAGTAGCTTGAAAGGTCAGATATAACATCACGGGAGCTGTCAACATAAACCGGCCCTAAATGAGGCTTTGATGTCACAGCGGATTCCTCCGGCTCAGACGATGTTTTTGCCTTGGATGTTTCTTTCTTGCTGGTCTCCTGCTTTGAAGCATCCTTTTTTGAGGATGCTTCTTTTGAAGACTCATCATTTTCCGAAGGCCCGGCACTTGTCTCCTCGACGACGTCGTTATCCTCCGGAGGTTTCTCAGAGGAACGACAGCCTCCAATATTTATAAGGCACAAGACCGCCATCAGTACAGCGGCTATTCTGTGAAATCTTTTCATTTGTACGTCCCTCCGATCATTTTTTCAAGGCAATACAGGCCAGAGTATAGCTCTGGCCATGTACTGTATAATATTAAGGTTTAAATCAGATCAATCACCGCTGGTCTCGTTTTCGCTTTGCTGATTTTCGCTGTTTTCATCCGGCTTGCTGCTTTCAACAGGCTCGCTGCTTTCGGGCTGCGACTGATCGCTGTCATAGATATCGGCAAGTTTATCCTTGGCAAGATCTACATATTCATCGATCTCACCATAGTCATCAGAATTGTTGATATAGTAGGTATAGCTTGCTATTACCGCCTTGGCAGCAGCCTGATTCTCAGATGACAGGCTGTCAATGTCCATGTAGGAGTTGATGGATGCGATCGCTCTCTTGCGGTAATTATTCAGCTTCTCCTCCTCAGTTACTGAAGACTCCGGCTTTGACGACTCTTCCTCAGAGGACTCCGGCTTTGAAGATTCCTCTTCAGAGGATTCCGGCTTTGAGGATTCCGGCTTTGAGGATTCCTGTTCAGAGGATTCCGGCTTTGAGGATTCCGGCTTTGAGGATTCCTCCTCGCTGCTTTCATTGCTGCTCTCTTCAACTGTCTTTATTTTTGCCAGCTCTTTAAGGCCCTCGGCTTTGAGCTTGTTGACCTCCTGAACGGTCTTGGCGTTGTTTATATTGTTGATGTACTTATCAAGGAGATCCTGCACCTTGTTGTACTCGGCAATATGGTACTCATTGCCTGCCACCGAAACTCTCAGCTCATAAGCTGCCGATTCCTTAGCCTGATTTAGAGCCTCTTCGCTTTCCTGCTTCTTGGACTCCTCAATTGCTTTCTTGCTGGCTTCATTCTCGGCGGATACCTGACTCTTTGTTTTGATAAGCTGTATCTCGGCAACAGCCTGAGCATAAAGATCATTTATCTCGGAAGCCTTTGAAGCCTCGTTGATGCGCTCCATATACTTCTTTATGATGGCGTCGATCTCTTTGAGCTGATCTTTTTCGTAGTCGTTTCTGTTGTAGCTTTCCTTGAGCATTTTCTCGGCATTGATCTTGCCCTCGTTAAGAAGCTGTGCCAGCTCCTCGTCATCCTTTGCAGACCACTTGC
>JAFTCS010000104.1 GCA_017454565.1 Clostridia bacterium | reverse complement strand
GACATTCACCGTAGCCTGTGAAGAGGGCATCTCAAACGAAAAGACCATAGTTATCGAGGGCACAGCAGAGGGTTATATCCGGCCCAGTGACAGCGACATGGAAGAGATAGAAGCCGCCTGGTTTACAAAGGAGCAGGTGCGCGCTCTTCTTGCCGACTCATATTTTGCCGCCCGTACCCAGACCTACTGCGCTCTCTGGTGCCGGTCGGGGGGACTTTTGCGGAAAAGTCCCCCGAGTCTCGCCTGTCGGCTCGGTCGGTGCTTCTGCTTCGCAGAGGTCTCCACCGGAGACCCGCGCCCCCCGAAAACGCTGTTCGCGGGGATAGATAAAAAAGAGGGAAACGTAGTATCCTGACGCGGCTGTTCCGGAGCCTGCATTTCCGAAGGAACAGGCGGTCATATACAGTGTGCCGCAGATAAGAGCTCACGTCAGGAAAAGAGAAATTGACCGTTTTATTTTATACCTCCTTTATCAAAGCTTATATTCTTGTATGGTTTTTACCAGCGTTCCGATACCCTTTTCGGCAAGCATGATAAACGGCAGAACAGTGTCGCTCCAGCCGGCGATCAGGTTGAATCCGGGGCCGGTAAACTGCTGTGTGCCGTAGCCCAGCAGATCAACTCCGTGTACCCACAGTTTTGGATTGTATTTGTTGCGGTACTTTTCCACCAGCTCCATAACGGTGTGCATTCCGTATATCCTGCCAAAGGTGTTGCACTCGCTGTCGCTGAAATAGATCACCCGGTCGAAGGGTTTTATATCGCGGGTGGGGTCCTCGCGCAGAGCATAAGCCATAGGCAGTGACATTTCCGTGCCGCCGCCGGCTGCGGAATATCTTGCTGTTATGTCAAGGATTGAGTCGTGCCGGCCGAACCTTGCTATTTTGTAGCCCTTGCTGTTGTTGAAGCTGCTGTATTTTGTGCAGTCGAAGAAGCACACGGTGGCATCCTCGCAGATATGGCTTGCCATAGCGCCGAAAAGCGTACCTATCTCGCAGCAGCAGATGACACTATCGCGGGATACTTTGGTGTTCATAGAGCCGGAACAGTCCACCGCTATGAGCGTTCTGCCGGGAATGTGCTCCATATTATCGAGGGAGCAGCGCAGAGCGGCTTCAAGTGCGCGGTGAAGCTCCGGAGAGAGCAGGCCGCGTTGATCGAGCATTTTGTAGGCGCTGAAGAATCTGAACGGGAGCTGACGGCTCCTGCGCACCTCTTCGGGGTCGGAAAGCCTTTCAAGCACCGGTGATATATCCGTGCCGCAGCTTATCATATTTGAAAGGTTCCTCAGCATTGCCATGTAACCGACCTTGCCGGAAGAAATAAGCGCGTCCCAGACTTCTTTGCGGTTGCCTTTTTCCGAAAGCTCGGTCTCCCATGTATATGGGATCTGCAGCCTGTCGTCCATGAGCCTGCGGAGCAGGTCTGACTCTTCCTGAGTTTTTGGCGCGGGATGGGTTATCCTCAGAATATCACGGAGCTTAATGGCTCCGCTTTTTTTATTGTATTTTGCAAGAGAATACTCGTCAAAGCTCATTATCATTTCGGCGGCTTCACGCTTCAGGGCGTTGGGGAAGGGCTTGCCGAACAAGCTTTTGTAGCAGGACATTATCTCAGGCAGGTCATCGGGACGTACAACTACGTTTCTTACGGCAGTGCGGGTGTATTCACGGGCATGGCGCGCGATAACCGCAGTCAGGGCATGGCTTACAGAGCGCATGTTGCCCACGTTGCGCGCATAGCATGCTAACTTGCAAAGGAACTCCGGGTCGCTGCCGGCCATGATTATAGCATGGGAAATAATGCTGTCATCGGTGGAGCCGTAGAATTTTGGTTCCCCGAACATGGTGGTAAGCGTCTCCGTAACGAGCTGTTCTTTCATCGTCATTTTATATGCGGGAAAGCCGCTGCGGTTGGTTGTACGGTTATCTTCCTTCTTATTGAACTTCGACATGTTGTTCTCTCCTTTTCTTTAAGATATGTATTAAGGTGTAAAATAAAGACTGCCGAATGCAAACACCCGACAGTCATATAATTCATGCAGAGAATAGTCGATAACGGCCCATGCTGGTCGCTCTATGCGCTGAGCTATCCGGAGAACAGAGTCTCTCGGAGCAGGGAGTTGAACCCTGCCCACACCAGTCCCTGAAAAACGAAGTATCCGTTATCTGCACTGCTGCATGGAATTATCAAAGATATGACCGAGAATGAAGGACTCTCCTTCTTGCCGGCTCCGGAGTAAAAAATTAAAAGAGGTAATGCGATAAAATAAACTCCGAAGTATCCGAAGCCTGTCACTGCGGTCATGGATATCCGGCTCACTGCTGTGTTCCGGATAAGTTTTTATATTATATCAATTATGGAATTTTTTTTCAATAGTCATATATACAATTATTATTCTATTTATATAATTATTTTTGTTAAAACATACAATGAACGGCACCTGAGGGGGGTGGAGAACAGCAACAAAAAAACATAAAATTATTAAAAGAAAATGTTGAATATTACCGGGCGCTGTGTTATCATAATTTTATGGTTATGGCAGAATTTGTAATATTTTGCCGAAAAAATATGAAAGGTGAAAAGCGGATATGAAAAAGTCTCTTATCAAAAGTCTGATCTTTATCGGCGCAATACTGCTTTATATCGTGTTCTGCTTTGTCCAGACGCCCATTACCTCGGCTGTGACAATGAACGGTGATACTGCGGTAGGTTCGATGTGGTCGCTGCTGCCGCCGATAATCGCTATCGGTCTGGCGCTCATTACCAAAGAGGTGTATTCCTCGCT
>JAFTCS010000103.1 GCA_017454565.1 Clostridia bacterium | reverse complement strand
CATAGAGCCGCTTCTTAGCTTTTATTTTATGCGAAGACTTGTCATCATCCAAAAATAAGTCAGCATAAGTGTGATACTTCTTTTTTCTGTACGTTATCATAATGTTAGCAATGATCTCAACAATTATGATAAAAATGATCGCGCCAAGTGCCATTTTGGGCCAGCTCCGGGCAACCTCAAGATTTTCGGTCGAAAGAGGATCCGTTATCCAGTCGGGGATCCAGGTGGTATCGGCCGCAGACGAAGGGATCGCTATGTCTCTGGGATCCTGTCCCCTTATAAGATCACGTGTCCAGGTTCCGGCACCTGAAAGGTCATCATCTGTCACAGCGTTGGAAGGATCATAATATTTTGTAAGCAGTGCAGATGTCTCGTTCTTGTTTGACAGGCTCCATACGGCATAGCTGGTTTTATTATCATTGACCATCGAAAACCAGAGGCTTGCAGAAAGATAATCCACTTCCCCCGTACCGCTGGCCTCAGAAAGACCGCATTCAGAGATAAATACAGGCAGGCCCTGCTCTAATGCCGACTCATATTCCCTTCGCAGATCCTCTTTATGCGTTGCCGCATAGAAGTGAAGTGAATATACGACATTGTTTATCTCCAAAGGATTTCTGACAGGAGAATTAAGATCTTTGCAATAGTTCGGAGTACCGACGATTATGATCGAATCCGGACTGAATTGCCGTATGGTGGGAATAATATAATACGCATAGTCTCTTACATCAGTCCAGGTCGTCTCTCCGTTAGGCTCATTACATATCTCATAAAGAATATTGGGAACGCCCGCATACTCAGGTACGATAGTGTTAAAAAAATCACGGGCATAATCGATACATACATTAGGATCCTTGTCTTCAAGGACGTGCCAGTCTACGATCACATACATATCCGCAGCCACGGCAGCATCAATAGCCTTTTTTGTAAGCGCGAGACAATCCTCACGACTGTCCGGATACACATCAGAGTATACCGGAACACGAATGAGGTTTGCATCCCAGTCCACCGAAACCTGATTAAACAGGCTCTCATTTATAAAATCAGGAAACCATGTGATGCCGTGAAGACTTACACCCTTCAGCTGTACTATTTCGCCCTTTTCATTAACGATATCGGTATCTTTGACCGAAAGCTGCCCGTCAACAGAAGGACGGGCGGTTGATTCTTTCTTTTTGGAAGCTAATGCCTGATCCGCATCAAGACACAAAACAAATACCGCTGCCAGAATTGATACGGCAAGCAAACGCTTAAGCATCTGTACACAAAAAAAACACTTCCCACGCTTCATATTCACCAATAACAATCCCCCGTTATTGTTATTTCTATAATAAAGCTTCAACAAGTATTATTTTATCATGAAAACGGTTTACGAAAAACCATTAACCTCATCACGATTCTCTGCCCGAAAAAGGACAAAAGAAAAATGCAGGAGAAGGGACTTGAACCCTCACGGCCTTGCGGTCACAGGCACCTGAAGCCTGCGCGTCTGCCAATTCCGCCACTCCTGCATTTCTTATCACCAGGCTGTGCCGTTACGATACGGCACAAGCCTGAAGCAACCTGTAAATTATACAATCACAGCTTTGATTTTGCAAGCTCTGCGATCTCTTTGAAGCCCTCAGCATCGTTCACTGCGATCTCAGCGAGCATCTTGCGGTTGATATCTGCACCTGCAAGCTTAAGTCCATGCATGAGTCTGCTGTATGTGATGTCGTTGAGCCTTGCTGCTGCGTTGATACGTGCGATCCACAGCTTCCTGAAATCTCTCTTTCTCTGCTTTCTGCCCGCAAATGCCGATGTAAGCGCACGCATCACGGACTGCTTTGCAACTCTGTACTGCTTTGATCTAGCTCCTCTGTATCCTTTAGCGAGCTTTAATACTCTGTTATGCTTTTTCCTGGCGTTCAATCCGCCTTTAATCCTGGCCATCTCTCAATCCCTCCCCTCAAATATAAGGCAGTATCTTTTTCATGTTCTTAACATTTGATTCATCAACTAAAGCTGATTTCCTCAGGTTCCTGATAGTCTTGGGCGACTTTTTCGTGAGAATATGGCGCTTATATGCCTTGTTCCTCTTCAGCTTACCGCTACCCGTGAGTTTGAAACGCTTTGCTGCCGATCTGTT
>JAFTCS010000102.1 GCA_017454565.1 Clostridia bacterium | reverse complement strand
GTAGGCGCGGTCTATTACATTCTGACTCATCTCGTTTGAATAGCCGTAATCCTTGCCGTTAGACCAGGTATCATGGCTCTCGCCCCAGTATACAAGGGTATTCGCTGCTACTCCGCGGTATATCCAGTTGCCCGTTGAAGAGGGTACACGACCCTCATTGAACGCGTTTCTCAGCTCACGGCCGTAAACGTCATCGGTCACACTCATAAGGCCGGTGTATTCCTTCATAAGATTGCGGTTCTGGGTTTCATCGTTTCCGCCCGGATCTCCAAGGCTCTCACCGTAATTATACATATCCGGATCAAGAACGTTTGTGAAAAATGCGCAGTCTTCGCTGGGTACCTGTATATGCTTCAGAGTATCCCACCTGAGACCGTCAACGCCTACGCTTTTCAACACCTGAATGTATTTGCTTACGCATGTCTGAACGTAGCTGTTTTCAGAGGCGATATCAGGCATGCCGAGGTCTTTGTGAGTAGTCTTATGACGTTTATCCGTAACTTTGTCCCAATCCTCGACAGCATGCCAGTATTCATCTGCTTTCAGATCATCCTGTATATAGGTGTGATCTCCTGCAAGATGGTTTGCGACGATGTCTACAATTACCTTTATTCCGTATTTGTGCGCCTCGGTACAAAGCTGCGTGAGCTCCGCCTTTGTGCCAAGATAGTTTGTGCCGATAGAAAAGCTCAGCGGCTGATACAGCCACCACCATGTACCGCTCACAGCTTCCGGATCATGGTTACCTCCGGGCTGAGCAGGTGAGGTTTGTATAGAAGTGAATCCGGCTTCGGCGATATTCGGAAGCTCCTCGATGATATCCGTATACTTCCAGTCAAAGCAGTGAAGTATAGTACCGTCCTGACAATTATCCATCAGATGGTAGTCTTCCGCATTTATCGTCGGTTCAGAAACAGCGTCCGCAAAGTTGGAAATACTGCCCAGAGTGCTGACGGATGTTGTCGCAAGAATAAATGAAAGCACTGTGCTGACGATCCTCTTACGCCAATAATGATTCTTATAGCCTCGTTTTCCGATCATGGCTACTCCCCCTAATTATAATATATAACTTAAATTTAACATTTTTTTTGAGTCTTTTCAAGTATTATTTTGCATTTTTTACAATTTATGAATAAAAAAATAAGGCTTTATGCAGTATATTGTGATATGCACTGCACAAAGCCTTATTTAATTGTGTTTGTTGTCCGGATTCATACAATAATCCTATAGTATCCTCAGATAATATTTGCTGATTTCTGTTCAGGTAGCATCGCTTTCATCTTCGGATGTGTCATCCTCATCAGGTTCGTTTGCTTTTTCCTTAATGCGCATGATTATATCCGGAAGAAAAACGGCAATAAACAGTGCTGCGCATATTCCTATGGTAATATACAAACCGGGCGGGTTCTGAATGAAATCAGTCACATAGCCGAGCTTTGGTATACTGAACTGCGGAACACCTATAAGATTTCCAAAAAGCACAGGTGATTCGTCGGGAGTATTATTTGCGTCACCCTTTGTATAGAAACGTCCGTTTTCAGTATCTATCTCCGTGACTCTGTGAGTGACCACAGCAAGGTTGTTATCTACCACAAAGGTTATCGGGTCGCCAACCTTGACTTCAAGCGGCGAAACGCTTTTGACATACAGCATATCCCCTACATTATAAGTTGGCGCCATGCTGCCTGATATCACGTTGAATACCTTGTAACCGAATATTCTTGAACCGACTAACAGCACTGCGGCAAGGATTATCAAAACAACCAGAACTGTGCTGAATATGCTCCATATTTTTTTCAGCTTCACTTTCAATGGAATACACCTCAAATATATTCTGAATCCATTAGCAAAATAAATTTACGACGTATAACCTGTGACAACAGCGCCCTGCCAGTCGTTTATGCCGCCAAACTCAAGGATATTTGTGTAGCCGATATCGGCAAGCTTTCCGGCGGCTTCCTTGCTTCGTCTGCCGCTGCGGCAATAAACGAGTATCTTCTGGGATTTATCCGGCAGCTGGGGAACGTCTGACGTTCCTATGTTTTCATTGGGAACGCATATTGCTCCGGGAATGTGACCGGCGTTGAACTCATCAAGTGTTCTTACGTCAAGGATAATAATACCTTTTTCGTTATTCATAATGTCCATAGCCTCAGACTGGGATATCTGCCTGTATTTCAGCACTGATTCCTCAGATATCTGAGAGGATACAGCAGAGCTTTGTACCTGTGATGATGTGCTGTCATTTCCTCCTGAGCAGCCGCACATCAGCAGAGTCAGGCTGATAGCTGCGATAATTATTTTTCTCATGGGCATCTCCATCAGGCAACGAGCCATTTCAAGTTTATAACGCTGTACAGCGGTATAAACAGTATCATAATAGGTGTCTTGCGGAAATATTCCTGATATTCCGGGTCGTTCCCGTAGGTGCGTGTCTGACGCTCTTCAAGACGTCTTGCACCGCTGAACATGACATATATTATTCCAAGATATCCAAGGATCGCCGCTATCCACTGCAGCGCACCCGAATAAGCTGTGATGCCGCCCACGAAAATTCCTGTCCAGATAAGCATTTCTCCAGCATGGCAACACCGAAAATAATAAGGAACATTAACACAAGCCCACTCCCTTTCTTTAAATCATCAGATTCAGGAATTTGCTTCGGTACGAATCGTAATGGAGTTGATAACGGGCTGCTGGTCGGCAGGGATAGTACCGTTATTGTCAGTAGGCTTTGCGTCTGTGCAGATCTTGTCAACAATATCCATACCTTCTGTCACCTGACCAAAGGCAGCGTATTTGCCGTCAAGAGCAGCCGTATGATCGCCTGTCTGGCAGATAAAGAACTGAGAGCTTGCACTGTCCATGCTGGTGCTTCTTGCCATGGAGATAACGCCTCTCTGGTGAGATATCGGGTTGTTGAAACCATTTTCAGAGAACTCGCCGTAGATCGTATTGGGAGAACCGCCATAGCCGTTGCCCTGGGGATCTCCGCCCTGCATCATAAAGCCTTCCATGATCCTATGGAAAGTCAGACCGTTATAGAAGCCTGAATTTGTAAGGTAAACAAAGTTCTTTACGGTGATGGGTGCTGCGCTCGGGTCAAGCTTGACTGTGATCTTGCCGTAGTCCTTTATGTCAATATCGGCATAATAGGTCTTTGCGGGGTCTATCTCAACATCCTTGAGAAAGTCCGGGGTGCTTACTTCGTTCGACTGTTCAGATGTTACACTGACATCAGCTGAGGACTGGGTTGAAGCTGTGTTGCTTGTATTGGTAAATGAGGCTTCGCTCTCCTCTTTTCCGCCCTTGCCGACATTCTGTACAATGGCAAGAACTATGAGCAGAACAGCGATCACTCCCAGAATGATTCCCGCAGTGATAAGGATTATCTTTCCGGAATTGACCTCTTTCTTTACAGCTTTTTTCTTGATCTTTCTTGGCATATCGATTTTCCTTTCTTGTTTATAATAAACTTTTATTATAATAGCACAGTTAAAGACAGTTTTCAATAAATAAAACGGCATCTGTTATAAAAATTATCATACTATTACCTGTATAATATCGTAGAACAATAAAACAAGACCGACGGATCTGTTTGCCATCGGTCTTGTAATTATAGTGTCATTCGGTTTTCGTCTGTATGACAGTGATTTCAGTTCTGAGGCGGTACCTGGGGCTGCTGCGGGTACTGAGCCTGCTGACTGTCCTGAGGATACTGGGGAACCGGCTGTCCCTGCGGATACTGCGGGTACTGAGCCTGCTGACTGTCCTGAGGATACTGGGGAACCGGCTGTCCCTGCGGATACTGTGGGTACTGAGCCTGCTGACCGTCCTGAGCATACTGCTGCGGATACTCTGATGGGTCTGCCGCAAACCATGACTGACGGGGAGCCTTTGGCGGCTTAGGGGCTTTTGGTGGCTTCGGCGGCTTGGGAGCCTTGACTTTCTTTGGTCTGTTGCAGAGCTTTTCAAGCTTCTTTCTGAATACAATGGAAAGCACGAAGAGCACTGCGCTGATACCGCCGAGCACGAAGAAGAGTATCATCCTGCTTATCCATTCGTTTCTTATGCGGAGGACTGTATCAAGACCGTCATAGTCGTTGACTTCGAGCCTGTCAATAAGGCTGCCGCCGGAAATACTGCCCGAAACTATAAAGCTTTCGATCATACAGTATACGCCGGCACCGATAAAGAGCACCATACAGAGCACAAGGAAGATCTTTCCAATTATGAGCAGCTTGCCAAATGTATTGGTCTGTTTCTTGCGGATGCGCGTGATAGCTGCAAATATTGCAGCAACGCATATAACAGTAACCAGTGCGCCGAAAACAAGCTGGAGCCAGAGAGGGATCTCGCTCTTGTTCACTGCATCGGCTGCCGAGCCGCCCGCAGATGTGCGGATAACTCTGATACTGCGTGACGCGTGAATACCGTATGGATTTTCAAGATCAAAGCTGATGTCGTTTTCGCCGTTGTTGAGTGACGCTTCTGCTTTGAACTCGCCGTTTTCGTCTACAGCAACATCGGTCTCACCCATTTTCAGCTTTACGCCCGGCTGTGTCTTGCCGATAATGGTAAGCTTGTCGTTGGATGTGACCAGCTTTTCGCCTATACCATAAAACTCGATAGTCGCAGGCTCACTCTGCACACTGATGGTCTTTTCAATAGTGTACTGCTGATTGTCGCCTACATAATATGTTACAGAAATATGGTTGGTGCTCATTGGCTCAAGCGGCAGTGACATGTTGCCTGTGCCGCTGAGGTTATAATTGCTCTTCTTGCCGTTGAGGATAACGTCTGCGGGTACGGTTGTGTTGTCTGCACTGTAGGAGATCTGCACCATCAGGTCGCCGGTGACTTCGGGGGTGTCTATGCTGACACTTACTGTCGGCGCGTAACTGAGCTGAAAAGTATAGACCGTTTCAAATCTGTCATTTCTGACAGGCATAAGGTGTACAGTAACATCACTGTTGGCAAGGAAATCAGTCGTCGTACTGTCGCTGCGGTACACCGTGTCATAAACAAGCAGATTGCCGTCCTTATCTACGACTGTGATGAGCATTGAGTCATAGCTGTCCTCGATCTTGCTCCAGTCAACCACCATAATGTGGTTGGCAAGGTCAGCGGAGGTTTTCACCTTTGCTGGATCTCCTGCCTTGGTGTGACCGGTCACTTTAAAGGTCTTGTCTGCAAGGGAGTTTACCTTTGACACGCTGCCGTCTTCAAGATCTGTTTCGGCAGTGAGCATAAGATTCCATTCGCCGTCAGGCAGCCTGCTGATATCCAGTTCCGCCTCTACAGCCTGGCGTGTGCTGCGGTTGGTGTCAAGCAGCGGAATGTTCAGCTCGGTACCGATAATGCTGTTGAGACTGCTGTCGGTATAGGCGCTGATCACCAGATTGTAATCGACCTCTTTATTGAACTTTACGTCTGCCTTGACCTTTATCTTGTCATTTTTGGGCTGTTCATAGGTAAAGGAGGCAATGGTAAGAGATTCCTTACTCGGTGTGCCGGTCTCGGTCTTTGAGGTTTCGGTATTGGATGTCTCCGTTTTGGAGGTTTCTGTCTTAGAGGTCTCCGTTGTCGAAGTCTCGGTTTTTGAGTTCTCCGTCTTAGAAGTCTCCGTTTTGGAGGTATCAGGTGCGGAGGACTCAGCAGCAGAGGTATCTGTACTTGCGTCGGGATCCCAGGCGTTTGTCTTTACCTTAACTCCGGAGGTTCCGTCAACAGTTACAGTCCAGTCGCCCTTTTCGGCGTCACGCAGAAAAAGGTGTATCTCCTTTGTGCCGCGTACTACCGAATCGTAGTCTGTATCCTTGCTGTAGGTCTTGCTCGGAGACTTGATGCTCACTGTTTTCGGGTCGCTGCCCGTATAGGTTATAACAAACTCAACATTTGTTTTATCGCTTAATTTGATGACTTCTTCATAGGCTTTGGCTGATACAGAGACGGACGCCAGCATCATAACGACCATAAGCACTACGGTCATGCAGCTGATAGCTGCCGTCTTTATATTCTTTGTGTAGGATCTGCTGCCGTTCATCCTGCCATCACCGCCTTCATATCAATATTTGCCAGGACTGCCGCCGAAACCGCACTGCCGTATGACAGCGGGTCAACATAGAACGCGCCGGGTCCGAGAAGGAATTTTCTTTCAACTCCCGATGCCTTATCCTTCTGCGTCATGGTAATGGCCCTGTCGATCAATGCGAATTTCAGGGTGACATCATCGAACACTGTGGGCGGTTCAGTCTTTGTGGTTATCTTGCATGTACCTTCAAGGACCATATCCGAAAGAGCCTTGCCGGAAGCGTCGTTCAGTGCAAGTTTAAAGTCGGAATAAGTCATGTTTTCGCCGGTAGTGACCGCTTCAAAGGGATTCAGGTTTGTAAGCGAAGCAGACTTTAAGCTGCCGTCTTCCCAGTTAAGCTCAAGGACAAGATCATTGTTTACAAGCGGGATACCAATACCGTTCTTGATAACGTATACACCGTTTTCGGTGTCGATGTTCAGCTCGTAATAATTTGTGTTCAGTGAAATACCCATGTTGCCAAGCTTTGCGCGGATGCGGTAGCCGTCGGTATCGTACTCGCTGGTATTGATCCGGCACTTAACGCTTGTCTTATTGATGGTTATGGGGTTGTCACTGCTGTTTCTGTAAGTGTACTTGCTGTTATTGCCGATCCTGATGATCTCGGAGTTAAAGGGCAGCAGCGAGGAGAATTCATCGAAGC
>JAFTCS010000101.1 GCA_017454565.1 Clostridia bacterium | reverse complement strand
GCTCTTCGATAGGCTATATGGTTATGGGCGGCAGGTCGGGGAATTTCCGCTATATTGCAGCCATGTTGGCTGTAGCTGCTATCCGCTGGACGCTTCACGATATAAAAAAGCTCAACCGTCATTCCCTTTATGCGGCGGCAGTATGCTTTGTGCCTGCTCTTGCTACGGGAATGGCTTCACTGAGCGTTACGGGAATAAGCACACAGAATGTGTTCCGCTTTGTGATAGAGGCTCTTATAGGTGCGGCGGCTGCATATTTCTTTTCAAGAACGGTGGTCATACTCAACGGCACAAGATCGCTCGGAATGCTGCTGATGCAGGAGGTCGCCTGTCTGGTACTCAGCGGCTGTATATTTATACTTTCGCTTTCGGGAATAACCATAGGTCCTGTCTCTCTGGGCCGGATAGCCGCCATTGTGTGCATACTTATGGCTTCCCGTTACGGCAGCACCTCAGGCGGCGCAGTGGCAGGAATATCCACCGGCATCGTGCTGAGTCTTGCCGACCCTTCCCTTTACTTTATCGGAGCTGCCTATTCTCTCGGCGGGCTTATGAGCGGTATCTTCTCACAGACGGGAAAGCTTATATCCTGCCTGATATTCACCGCCGGGGTCGTGCTCGTATCATTTCAGGGCGACACACTGAGCAGCACCTTCACAATGGTCTATGAATGCGCCGCTGCTTCACTGATATTTATTATCCTGCCGAAAAATACGGGTAATTTTATTTCGGCGGTGTTCACGTCCTCAAAGGACGAAAACTGCGAGGGTCTCAGGCGCTCCATCATAATGCGGCTGGATTTTGCATCCAAGGCTCTGTCAGACGTTTCTGACGATGTGGAGGAGGTCGCCGACAGGCTCGCAAGGATAGTCACGCCCACGCTTGACAGCGTTTATGAAAAGGCGGTCGACAGCACATGCAAAAGATGCGGTCTGAGGGTTTTCTGCTGGGAGCACCGCGACGGAGTTTCAATTGAATCCTTTCAGACGGTGAATGACAAGCTCATTGGCAGCGGCAGCATAACGCCGGAGGATTTCTGTGAGGACTTCAAGCGCAAATGCTGCAGGAGCGCCGAAATGGCTCGTGCCGTGAACAAATGCTACCAGAACTATCTTGCATCGGAGGCCGCTTCAAAAAGAGTTGACGAGGTGCGCTCGGTAGTTGCCGGACAGTTCTGCGGACTGGGAGATATTCTCGGAGAAATGGCAGACGAATATGAGAATTACGAATTCTTTGACAACGAGCTTTCGGACAGGATATTTATGAAATTCAAGGAGCTGGGCATGACCCCCACAGAAGTGAGCTGCCGTGTTGACCATCTGGGACGCATGACAGTTGAAGCCGGAATTTACGACGATGACCGCAGAAAGATCAAACGAAACGTCATACTGCATGAGGTGTCGAAGATATGCGGCAGGCACTTTGAAACGCCCTGTGTCACCGCAGCCTTCGGAAGGTGCCGGATACTTCTCAGTGAGCGTCCTGCCTTTGATGTGGAGATCGCTTCAAGCCAGCATGTATGCGGCAGCGGTCTGCTCTGCGGGGATAATCTGCGGTACTTCAACGACGGCATGGGCAGGATGATAACCGTTCTGAGCGACGGCATGGGCACAGGCGGCCGCGCTGCGGTTGACGGCGGAATGGCGGTAAGCATTATTTCCAAACTGATAAAGGCCGGTCTGGGGTTCGACTGTTCGCTAAAGGTTGTAAACTCGGCTTTGCTGGTCAAATCCGAGGATGAATCGTTGGCGACTCTTGACGTTGTATCCGTTGACCTGTACACCGGCGATGTGGACTTTATGAAAGCGGGCGCTGCCGTCTCGTTTATACGGAAATCCGGCGAGATGTACCGTGTAGAGACTCCTTCCCTGCCTGTGGGCATTCTTCCGGATGTGGAATTCACCTGCACTGAGGACAATCTCAGTCCGGATGACATTATTGTGATGGTCTCTGACGGTGCGGTCGCCTGCGGAGAGGACTGGATCGAACGGATAATTATGAAGTGGAGTGATGACAAGGACATGCAGGAGCTTGCACATCTGATAAACGACGAGGCTACATCCCGCCGTGAGGACGGTCACGATGACGATATCACCGTTATAGCCATGCGCATAACAACAGCTTTCACAGATCTGAGCGAAGACCCCGCACTACAGATTCGTGACGCAAGCTGACACATTGACTTTTGCGCAGATACAATTGACTTTTCAGCAGATTTATTGTATAATCGGTACAATAAATTAATTTACTCTAATGGAGGTAAACACTATGAACTATGTATGTCAGGTTTGCGGCTATGTTTATGAGCCCATCAACGGCGACCCCGATCACGGTATCGCAGAAAACACACCCTTTGAGGATATCCCTGAAGATTGGACCTGCCCGCTCTGCGGCGTAGGCAAGGAGAATTTTGCTCCGGAGGAGTAATTCCCGTATAATTCAGCATTTTTCAAGGAGGGAACCCTTGTGTTTCCTCCTTGAATTTTTAAGGAAGAATGTACATGGATATAAAAGAACAGCTCCGTGAATGGAACGGACGAAGATACTACTCCCTTGACTGCTGCCTGAAAAAGACCTTCGGCAGAAAGCTTTACAAGCTTTCACTGAACGGCGGCATGACCTGCCCCAACCGTGACGGGACTGTCTCGACTGGCGGCTGTATTTTCTGCAGCGAAGGCGGCTCCGGAGAATTTGCCCAGAGCTGCCTTGAAAGCACTGATATCCAGATAGAAAAGGCAAAGGCCCTTGTAAAAAACAAGTCGGACGGTTCCGGATACATCGCATACTTTCAGGCATTCACAAATACATACGCACCCGTAAACAGACTCCGTGAGCTTTTCATGCCTGTAATAGAGCGTGATGATATTGACGTGCTTTCAATAGCCACCAGACCGGATTGTCTTGAGGACGACAAGCTGAAACTTCTTGAAGAGCTTGTGCGCATAAAGCCGGTATGGGTGGAGCTTGGCTTGCAGACCATACATGAGGAAAGCGCAAGGTTTATCAACAGGGGGTATGAGCTGCCCTGCTTTGACAGAGCCGTAAGGGAGCTTAAAAGCATAGGCGTAAATGTAATAGTGCACACAATAATAGGCCTGCCCGGTGAGAATGCCGGAGATATGATCTCAAGCGCAAAATATGTCAGTGATATCGGCGCAGACGGAATAAAACTCCAGCTGCTGCACATACTCAGAGGAACACGGCTTGCGGAGCTTTACGAAGCAGGGAAAGTAACCGTCCTGAGTGAGGATGAATACACCGACATAATCGCGCGGATAATAGGCAGCATCCGACCGGATATCGTTATCCACAGGCTGACCGGTGACGGAGACAAGCGCCTGCTCATCGCTCCGCTCTGGAGCGGCAACAAGCTGCATGTACTCAACTCTATAAATCACAGGCTGAAGGAGAAGAATATAATACAGGGAAGCATGTTAAGATAAAATTTACAAAATTGACATTTTCCACAGGTTTACAAATCTTGCCAATGTGGTATAATAGTTTTGGAACAGTGCATTATTATGCAATAACACGTAATTCATAACAGAAACAAATATTGCAAAAAATTCAGAAAATCGGAGATGATGACATTGATAAGAGATGATTTCTTCAACGTGACTCCAGAGCTGGTAGATCTGAGCAGGCTTTGCGAAGCTCACGGAAAAATCGACAAGGATCTGTATTCAAAATATGATGTAAAACGCGGACTTCGTGATATTAACGGCAAGGGCGTTCTTGCAGGACTCACTGAAATATCTGAGATCTGTTCAAGCAAGATCGTAAACGGAGAGACAAAGCCATGTGACGGAAAGCTCTATTACAGAGGCGTGGACGTTGAGGATATCGTCAGGGGCTTTATACACGATGACCGTTTCGGCTTTGAAGAGGTCGTATATCTGCTTATGTTCGGAAAGCTGCCCACTAAGGAACAGTACGAACAGATCAGCAGGATACTTGCCGCCTACCGTAATCTTCCCCACTATTTCACCAGAGACGTCATACTCAAAGCTCCCAGCAAGGATATGATGAACGCTCTGGCAAGGTGTGTGCTCACCCTCTATTCATACGACCCAAACGCCGACGATACATGGCTGCCCAACGTGCTGCGCCAGTGCCTTGAGCTTATCGCGATATTCCCAGTTATTTCGGTTTACAGCTATCAGGCATACGTCCATTATCACATGGGACAGAGCCTTATCATACATCCTCCGCAGCCGCAGCTTTCAACGGCTGAAAATATCCTTTACATGCTCCGCCCCGATTCAAAATACACAAAGCTTGAAGCAAAGCTCCTTGATATGTCTCTCGTGCTTCATGCCGAACACGGCGGCGGCAACAACTCGTCATTCACCACTCATGTGGTGACATCATCGGGTACAGACACCTACTCTGCAATTGCGGCGGCTCTCGGTTCGCTCAAAGGCCCCAAACACGGCGGCGCGAATATCAAGGTCGTAAAGATGTTCGAGGACATGGAAAGGAACATTTCCGACTTCACGGATGAGGATGCAGTGAGAAATTATCTGACAAAGCTGCTTCACGGAGAGGCCTTTGACAGGGCGGGACTCATTTACGGTATGGGGCATGCAGTGTACTCCATTTCCGACCCGAGAGCGCGTGTCTTTAAAGGCTTTGTGGAGAAGCTTTCGGAGGAAAAAGGGCGTCAGAAGGAATTCCAGCTTTATTCAATGGTGGAAAGGCTTGCTCCGGAGGTCATTGCAAAGGAGCGCCGCATATACAAAGGCGTAAGTGCCAACGTAGACTTTTACAGCGGTTTTGTTTACAGCATGCTTGATCTTCCCCAGAAGCTTTTCACGCCGATATTTGCCATTGCAAGGATAGCCGGCTGGTCTGCGCACCGCATGGAGGAGCTTGTAAACTCCGGAAAGATCATACGTCCCGCATACCTGAACGTACATGACCGCATAGAATACAAAGACATAATTGACAGATAAGCGGCAAGCTGCCGCTCCCAATTCGCGGGGAAAGATAAACAAGAGGAAACTATGCCCCTCGCGCACAGAAGCTGTTTCTAAATCGACAACACAAAAGATTCGCTCAAACCTTTTCACCGGCTTGAGCGAATCTTTTTTATCAGTCACTTTTTTCCAACCTGAATCCGTGAAACTAAGAACGGAAAAAGTTCGTTTTCGGGGATTGTCAAGGGGGACTTTTCCGCAAAAGTCCCCCTTGACTCGCTCTCCGCAGAGAGCGAAACACTTTTTGCT
>JAFTCS010000100.1 GCA_017454565.1 Clostridia bacterium | reverse complement strand
CTGCACCCTGCAGGCCTTTGAAAAGGCTTGAGCGAAACTTTGGTGTTTTTGTTTAAATGGATAAATAGTATTAAGCCCCGAACTCAGCCTGCAAGGGCGTTTTTATTGTGCCGTCATAGGTAAGTGTTCCGGTCTGGAGCACCTTCTTTGCAAGATCTGTTATGGCGTTCTTATCGTCGCCTGCTGCATCATCGGGGAACTCATAATCCAGACTGACTAAAACAGCATCCTCCATGACTCTGAGAGTCGAGCCGTCGCGTGATGCAACGGTGACTTGAAGCTTGCTGTAATTCGGATCTTTCGCAACCGCGGGGTCAGGCTCAAAGACGCACTTTGTAATGTCGAGCCTTTTCTCCGGATCACAGTCCAGGCGCATGAATTTTAAACGGCACACTGCATAGTGACAGGCGCCAAAAGCTTCTGATCCTTTATCATTTCTTCGTTTCTTACGAACTGCTTGATGTCCCGGTTCAATAAGCTGTCCTTGGGCCATATTCCGAGTTGGCTGTGGGTCTTTTCATTATCAAAATATGTTCCTTCCGCAAGCATTATTGTGGCGGCCATGTCCTTGTCCTCGTCAAAGCCGTCGGATGCTTTTGAGAAGTAATGACTATTCGGCGGAAATACTTTGTAGGTGATCGTGCTGACAGATACCGCTTCGTTTTTATGTGGTTCGGCTTCATTGCCGTTTCCGCCATCGTTGCTCTAAGCGGTCGCGCTGCTGTCAGCAGATACAGTACCTGCTGAGGAATTGCCTGGTGTACTGCTGTTTGTGCTGTTGCCTGAGTTTCCGCAGCCGACAGATGCCGCCGTGATAACGGTTACCGGCATCGCGCAGAGCAGTGCCTTGAAAAGTCTGTTCCTGTTCATTGTTATCTCCTACTTTTAATTCAGGGGAAACCCCTTAACAGGATTATACACTATCCACGGCTGAATGTAGACCACAATTATTGAGAAATACTTATGCAAGCTCTAACTTTGTTTTTCCGTCATAGACGAAATGGCCGGAATGAACGAGCTTTTCTGCAAGCCTGGTTATTGCTTCGGACTCTTCATCTGTTTTAATGTCCTTTTTGTTGTATGTGACAGTGAACCTGACTGACTGAGATATAGGTGCGAATAAGCTTTTATTTACGCCTATATCCTCATTGGCAAAGGTGATGCCGAGTTTGCTGTAATTTTCATCCTTTGCCACATCGTCGGCAGGCTCGTAGGTGAACTTGGATGCGTCAATATGTCTGCCTGTGGTACCGTCAAGCCTGAACAGGAAAAGCGACGCTTCATAAAATTTGTCCGTAGAGTCATCGCTGATCGTAAATTCCGTATTCCTGTCTATATCCCTGTAATAGAGCGCATCATTGATCTTTACAATGCTGTAGGGAGTTGTCTGACCGTCTGATATCAGTGAATCAGGCATTTCAGCGGCGGTGTCGCTCAGTGTTGAATGGGTAAAGTAATCCTTGTGCTGGTAATTGATCTTGAAGTCGGAGGGATTATACTTTCCGGGACACATTATAATGGCAACGAAACCCTTGGTTTTCTGGATGTCTTTATCTATTACCGGATAAATATCCGAAACATAGTGATTAACCGGTGCGGCTATGGGCGGTTCTGTTATGTTTACGGTTATGTAGTTTATTTTGTCGTCAGGTTCTTTCAGACTTTCCGCCGCTATGGTAATGATCTTCATGGTGTCTGTCTCTTCGTAGATGTTATCGCCGAAAACTTCCTTGTCAAAGGGCATTTCCCTGACGTTTACGGTTGTGACCCGGAAACTTTCTTCCTCAGCCTCAGAGCTTTCGGAAACGGTCGGAGCAGAGTCTTTATTGTCGGTATTGTTCTTTTTTTCATTGCCGCCGCAGCCGGCAGTTCCTGTCACAATTACAGATGCCAGAACAGTGCACAGGAGTGCTCTTAAAATGCTTTTTACTTTCATGTTTATCTCCTCTTTGAATAATACCCTGAATCATGCAGAAAAAATATGCTGACGGACAGGCAATGATCAGTTTTTAAGACTCTGCATGGGTGCGGGGATACGTCCTCCTCTGGAAATGAACCTTGCGGGTGATTTGCGGTTGACGTCCATTATAGGACCGTTGCCAAGCAGTCCGCCGAAGTTCAGTTCTTCGCCTGCTTTCTTGCCGATAGCGGGTATCAGTCTGACTGCGGTCGTCTTTGAGTTTACCATGCCGATAGCAGCCTCGTCTGCAATGATGCCCGAAATGATCTCGGCAGAGGTATCGCCTGGAATGGCTATCATATCAAGTCCTACAGAGCAAACGGCGGTCATAGCCTCAAGCTTTGTCAGACTAAGCGCCTTGCTTCGTGCTGCCTCTATCATGCCTGCGTCCTCGGTAACGGGTATAAACGCACCTGAAAGACCGCCGACGTGTGAAGAAGCCATAACTCCGCCTTTCTTCACAGCGTCATTAAGAAGAGCAAGGCAGGCTGTCGTTCCGTGGGCGCCGCACTGCTCCAGTCCCATCTCTTCAAGTATGTATGCAACTGAATCTCCTATAGCGGGTGTGGGAGCCAGTGAAAGGTCAACAATGCCGAAAGGTACGCTCAGGCGCTTTGAAGCCTCCTTAGCTACAAGCTGACCTGTACGTGTGATCTTGAAGGCTGTTTTCTTTACTATATCCGCAACCTCAGTGATGTTGCAGTCGCCTGCCTTTGCAAGAGCTGCTCTGACAACACCGGGGCCGGAAACGCCTACGTTGATAACGCTGTCCGGTTCGCCTGCGCCGTGGAATGCACCCGCCATAAAGGGGTTGTCCTCCGGAGCATTACAGAACACCACAAGCTTTGCTGCGCCTATGCAGTCCCTGTCGGCTGTCAGCTCGGCGCTTTTGCGGATGACCCTGCCCATTTTGGCAACGGCGTCCATATTGATTCCCGCCTTTGTGCTGCCGATATTTACCGATGAGCAGACCTTTTCGGTGCATGCCAGAGCCTCCGGGATGCTGTCGATAAGGGCATAATCCCCGGGAGCGAAGCCCTTGTGTACAAGAGCGGAATAACCGCCCACGAAGTTCACGCCGATAGCGTCGGCTGCCTTGTCAAGAGCCTTTGCAAACCTTACCGGATTGTTTGACGGGCATGCAGCTGCCAACATTGCAATGGGGGTGACAGCTATCCTCTTATGGATGATCGGGATGCCGTATTCCTTGCTGATGTCCTCGCCGGTCTTTACCAGATTGCCGGCGTAGCGGCAGATCTTGTCGTAAAGCTTGGTGCAGGCTTTCTCAACGTCGTCGTCGATGCAGTCCAGAAGTGAGATACCCATGGTAATGGTTCTCACGTCCAGATTTTCGTGATCTATCATGCTTATCGTTTCAAGAATATCGTGTGAATTTATCATATAAATCTACCGTCCTTCTGACCGGCGCCTGCCGGATGCGATTTAGTGGGGATGCTTCTGTTCATATCTTGTGCATTGCGTTGAAGATGTCCTCGTGCATAACGTGGATCTTCACGCCCATTTTTTCACCGGTCGCGGTGAGGGAGTCCACGAGCTGAGAGAAAGGTACGGTGCATTTTGAGATATCGACGAACATTATCATAGCAAAAAGTCCCTGAAGCACCGACTGGGTTACTTCAATGATATTCACATCCACCTCAGCGCACTCGCTGCTGACCTTTGCAAGAATACCTACTGTATCTTTACCCAAAACTGTAATTACTGCGTTCATAATATCGACCTCCTGAATTCTTAACAGCCTGATGCCGTATACATTATTATACTATAAACCTGCGTTAATGTAAAGCATGTTTCCCACTGACAAGCCGATGAAAAAGTTGAATAATTCATTTATTTTGACAGATTGTCTCTGCCGGCTGGCTGATAAAGTGTTTCGCTCTCTGCGGAGAGCGAGCAGGTACGCTGGTCTCGCCTGTCGGCTCGGTCGGTGCTTCTGCTGCGCAGAGGTCTCCACTGGAGACCCGCACCCCTGCACCCTGCAAGCTTTTGAAAAAGCTTGACCAAAACTTTTGT
>JAFTCS010000099.1 GCA_017454565.1 Clostridia bacterium | reverse complement strand
GGCGGATATGAACAAGCTGCTTGAGGTTTACGGCATAGAAAGTGAGCTGATCTTCGGTTACACCATTTCTGATATAGAATCGGCTCTTGCAAACGGCGACAGAGTTATCGTAGCCGTGGACAGCGGTGAATACTGGATGGGCGAGAGCGAAGAGCTGTATACACCTGTTGACGGTCCCGACCACGCTGTTGAGGTGGTAGGCATCGACAGGAGCGACCCCGAGCATCCCATGGTTATCCTCAACGATTCAGGCAATATAGACGGCAAGGGAGAGATGGTTCCCCTGAACGTCTTTGAAAACGCATGGGCAGACAGCAGTAATCTTGCTGTAATCGCACACAGAGGAAACCAGTAATATAACAATATACTTCGGAGGAGGAATAAATATATGTCCGGAACAAGATCAACTACCGAAATTCTTGCCCAGCTGAAAACCAGCAAGGCTGTTATGAATCTGCCATTGGGCTATGTCAACGGGTACCCGGTCATCACGGTGAAAAACGGCCGTGTTTGTCTTGTAGTGCCCTATCTGAAATATAAAAAGACCGGCGAGGTGGATAAGACTCTGGTTTATCCTATCCGCTACCTTGTGACCTACTCTGTAAAGGACGGCGTAGTCACCTCTGTTGAGGATCTTGCTGAAAACAAGGGCTTTGCAGGCTTTGATTTCGGCGCTCCTGTAGGCTATTTCCGCCATGATGCGATAAAAGAGCTTACCAAAACGGCCTACAGCGAAAAGCAGAGCCGTCTCTATCAGCTCTACGACGGTTTTATTGATGCGCTTACAGAGAAGAAGAATTTCCCGGCAAAGGATCTCCATGAGATGAAGGAGCTTCTCAGTCTTCTTATCGAGCCATCGCTGAAGCCGGTCTACAAGACCCTTTACCCGAACTTCTATAAAAACTGCATCGGATAAGGCGCAAAGAATATCAACACAGAACCGGATACGGTTTTTACGGGAGTGGATAAAATGGCAGAAAGAGACCTGACCTTTAGTGATCTGCTGAAGGGAATAAACAGCGAGAACCTTAAAATTGACAACCCCATAGCTGTGCCGGATAATCAGTTCCATGTGCTGCTTGATATGGTAATCGAAAGAAGCTCACTGGAAAAGATCGGGCAGAGAGAGAAGTTTTATTTTGACGAGGAGAAGCCTATACTTGATATAACGTGGCTGAAAATAGTAAGGCTTCCCGTAAGTCCTTCAAACGTCAGCGACTATAATATGTTTGACAGATGGCAGGGAGTCCTTTCCTCAATGCACGAGTGGGGATATCGTTTCTACTTTTTGCTGCAGCGCAAGGACGGCCAGACCAGTCTTTATCTGGGTGTGCGCTCACAGAATGAATACTTTGACGCAAACGATGCTCTTGAGCAGGTAGAGGAAGCAACCTCCGGCTCAATGCCCGGCATCGAGCTTAAAAAGCTCAGTGACAGAGAGAGAGCCATTCTGAAAGTGAATCTCGACCAGTGCAACTCCATCGGAGCAGTGACCGGTCTGCCCTCGTTTTTTGAAGAGAACAAACCCGGTGTGCTTCAGACACTCGACCCGTTAGCTTTCGGAATAAGGGGCAAGGACGGTGTAGAGCGGGATTACAGCCTGCTTATCATAGGAGACCCGATCTCTGACAGCGATACCACCGACATTATGAATCGCATGCGCACTCTTGGCAGCGAGATTCACACATACGTTGAGCGCTCGGTCAACGAGGGCAGCTCAAAGTCCGAATCAAAGCAGAAAGGACTTGGTGCAGCGGCAGGCACAATTATGGGCGGAATCGGCTCGAACGTGTCGCAGCTTGCCAGCGGCATTGCAAAGGTGGCTCTGCCTATTGCAGGACCGATCATAGGTCTGGCATTTTCGGCAGTAGGCGGAATCATGGCCGGAACAAGCAAGAGTATTTCCGAGAGCACCTCGCTTTCGGTCACCAGCTCATACCTTGATAAATTCGCCCAGTATGCCGAGCAGCTCACGGATATCCATGTCGAGCGCATGAAAGAGGGACGCAACCTTGGCTTCTGGAACGTAGGTATCTATGTTCTTGGCAAGGACAGAAAGGATGTCAACACGGTAAACGGCATGCTGCGCTCCATCTATTCGGGCAGGAACACCTACGTTGAACCCATAAGGCTCCACGTTCTTAAAAGAAATTCCGGAGCTATGGAAATAGTCAAGGACTACTTTGATCTCATTCCCACTCTCAACACCGAAGTTGAGGGCATGACCGAGGATACAGTATGGCATATCTTCGGAAAGAATTATCAGTATCTCAGCACCCCCATGAACACAAAGGAGCTTGCTTTGGCAACCTCACTTCCGCAGAATGACGTTCCCGGTCTGAGATTTGTAAAGTCGGCTGTGCGTTTTGCAAACAACCCGCCGGTCATAAACGGCGAGGCTATCACTCTGGGAAATATCGTGAACATGGGCGTAGAGCAGAACGCACCCTACCGCATAAACCACAACGATTTAGTAAGGCATGCGCTTGTGGTCGGTTCTACAGGTTCCGGTAAATCCTGCTCCTGCAAAAGAATAATAAGCGAGGTTCTTGAAAAGGATATCCCCACACTCATTATCGAGCCTGCTAAGGACGACTGGGTGAGATGGGCGCTCAAAATGAACAAGATACTTCCCGAAAAGAACCGTTTCCGCATATATATGCCCGGACTTGACGAGTTTGAAGGCGAAAAGCTCTGCCAGCTTAAACTCTCACCTTTCCAGCCTGCCGCAGTAGCCGGAGCAAAGGTCGATATGACTTCAAGATGCGAAAATCTTATCTCTCTTATAAACGCCAGCCTTCCCTCAGAGGATGTCCTGCCTGTGCTTATTGACGAAACGATATATTCGCTCTATGCTGCCGCCTACAAGGACAGCTTCACATCAGGCACACTTATGGATCAGCAGGGTATCTATCCGGTTCTTGCCTCTCTTTCTGCAATGAGCAACAGGATAATGCAGAAAAAGGGCTATGAAGAAAAGGTAAGGGCGAATCTTTCCACCTGTCTTGAGACCCGTTTTAATTATCTTACGCGAGGCACCCGCGGAAAGCTGCTCAATGTAGCTAAGTCTACGGACTATTCCGAGCTTTTCGATCATCCGACTATAATAAATATCAGCGGTATTTCAGCGCCTAAGGATAAAGCTCTTATCATGTCCGTACTGCTGCTTTCTCTTTACGAATACAGAAAGTCGAAGTACGCAAATGACTTTGAATACAGAAAGCTTGCTCAGGAAAATAAGCTGCTTCACCTGACGCTGATAGAGGAAGCCCACAATGTTCTGCTGAAGCCTGAGGGAGGGTCCTCAAGCAATCCGCAGAAGGTGGTAGCTGATCTATTCACAAATATGCTTTCGGAGATAAGAAGCTACGGTGAAGGTCTGATGATAGTTGACCAGTATCCCACAAGGCTCATTCCCGATGCCATTAAGAACACAAACTATAAGATAATCCACCGTCTGGCATCTCCTGACGACGCTCAGGTTATGGCGGCAGCCGCAGCCCTGCGCGATGAACAGAAGGCCCTGATACCGGCGTTATCTCCCGGCAACGCTATAATATTCGGCGACAGGGACGATGCGGCCGCGTGGATACACATGAATATGACCCGATTCTGACCGGAAAGCCGACAAAACCGATACATCTCACAGATACCAATTCCTGTTTCCCGTAAATTTTTACGTCAGACAGGGATTGGCGTCTGCGCGTAATGAAAACAGCAATATCAATATATCAACTCTCGATCATTAAATAAATACCTGGGAGGCTGAAAAAATGACCCCTATAGAAATTATAACGATTGTAATTGCAGCCGTTGTAGGGCTTGCAGCTCTGGTGGCACTCATCTTTGTGATAAAGGGCGGCTCTAAAAAAGAAAAACCGCCCAAGGCTGCTAAGCCATTGCCGGTGCAGATGCCTGCTGCGCCGGATGCTCAGCAGCAGATTCCGTCTAAAGACGAAGCAAAGCCTTTCAGTTCGGAGCTGCCCGGTATGCTTGCAGCCCATGCCAAGGAGTTTGAAGGACTTTATGAAAGTATTAATGTGTCATGCTCACAGAAAGACAGCTTTGACCCAGACGCCTATCATGAGTGGTGCGACAGAGCCGAAATGAGCTCCGACCGCAGCTTTGCCGCAGCTTTTGCCGGGAGCTTTGCAAAGAGCGATGATCCGGCTTTTTGTCAGGCGGCGTCTGCAAGGCTGCTTGCCTGCATAGAGGCAGCCGGTATCACAAGAGTGGGCTCGGCCGGCACCAAGCTTGTTGCCGCAGATCAGGAAAAGGATATGTACACCTGCGTCAATTCCACAAGCTATATCGGAAAGACCTGCACCGTGATAAAGCCTGCATGGGTACTTGCCGGCAAGCCTGTCGAACAAGGTGTACTGATGGCTGATAATACTTGAAAAACGGAGCACAAAAGCCATGAAATGTAAATATTGTGGTAACTATAACGCTGACGGTGTTTTCTATTGCACTATTTGCGGAAACGCTCTGACGCAGCCGTCCGAACCACAGCAGACGGATACGAAACTCTGTGCAGTCTGCGGAAAGCCATCTCCGAAATCGTCCGTTTTCTGCGGGCACTGCGGCAAAAAATTTCCGTCAGAAGTGAAACATGATGATAATAACGGTACTGCGCCGCTGTATATCCTTGACTTCGTAGATAAATATATCGGGGATATCATGCTGGGTATTGCCAGTTCCGGCGGCGTTCTCAGAGTATACCGCGACCGTGTTGAATATGAGATCACCCGCACGAATATGAACGGTTCTGTAACGGGAATGATGGACGGAGAATTTAATAACGTTCCTGTTTCCGTGGGAACCATCGAGACATATAAATATACCGAGATCCAGGGCTGCTATGTATCGAACTATCTCAACAGCAGGCCGGGCATCCTGTTCATACTGAACAACGGTGTCCGGTTTAAGTTCGTTTGTCTTTTCGGTGCTGCAGAGCCTACTGACGTCATCCGCACCATAAACGCATACGTTGATCAGGCCAGACAAATGGCACAGCCGGTATTTATGCAGCCGCAATATCAGCAGTTCTACCCGCAGCCGATAGCCTATCCACAGCCGCCGACACCGGTACAGCCAAATCAGGATATGCAGCCGCAGCAGTACCCGCAGCCGATAGCCTATCCACAACCGCCGACACCGGTACAGCCTAATCAGGACATGCAGCCGCAGCAGTACCCGCAGC
>JAFTCS010000098.1 GCA_017454565.1 Clostridia bacterium | reverse complement strand
TGCAAGCCTTTGAAAAGGCTTGAGCGAAACTTTTGTGTTGACGATTTTGGCAATTTTTTCTAATTTTTTTCGTGCGGTTGCCCTGGAAATCCCGGAAAAACAGTTGACAAACATTTCATTCTGTGGTATAGTATTCAGGTAAAACAAAGTAAAGTTCAGGCTTTCACCTGTATGGTAACGTCCGTTACGGGTCAATAGTAGAAATCCTCTGTGTGACAGGGGTGTGTTGTGCTGTTGATGTGCGGAAGATCGGGTGGTCGTCCGCACTTTCTTATTGTTTATATTTTCTACGGAGGTGCATTAAGATTAGCAAGCAGGAACTTCAGATCAACGAAGAGATTCGTGACAAGGAAATCAGAGTGATAGATTCTGAGGGTGGTCAGCTTGGCATAATGTCGAGCGCAAAGGCACTGGAGCTGGCTGAATCAAAGAATCTTGATCTGGTGAAGATCGCACCGCAGGCACAGCCGCCAGTGTGCAAGATCATGGACTATGGCAAATACCGCTTTGAGCAGGCAAAGCGTGAAAAGGAAGCAAGGAAAAATCAGCATATTGTCGATATAAAGGAAGTAAGGCTTTCTCTGAATATCGACACCCACGATTTTAACACAAAGCTTAATCACACACAAAAATTCATTAAAGGCGGAGATAAGGTAAAGGTATCCATCCGTTTCAGAGGAAGAGAGATGGGACATCCTGAGCTTGGAGCTGAAATAATGAAAAAATTTGCCGAGGCCTGTCAGGATTTCGCAAACGTTGAGAAGCCTGCCAAGTTAGAGGGACGCAGCATGATAATGTTCCTGGCACCGAAAGTAAACAAATAAATCCATAAATTCAAGGAGGAGCTTAAAATGCCCAAGATCAAGACACACAGCGGAGCAAAAAAGCGTTTTAAGCTCTCTAAAAACGAAAAGGTTATCCGTGCACACGCAAACAAATCACACATCCTCAACAAGAAGACCACCAAGCGTAAAAGAGGTCTGAGAAAGACTGTTGCTGCCGATAAGACAAATGTAGCAGCTATCAAGCAGCTTATTCCTTACAAATAATCGACGGCTTGTGGATTTGAACATCGTAAATTAAGTATTATCGGAGGTTTATAAAATGGCAAGAGTAAAGGGTGCGCTGGCAACACGCAAGAGAAGAAAAAAGATTCTTAAGCTCGCAAAGGGCTATTGGGGCGCAAAGAGCAAGCACTTCAAGATGGCTAAGGAGGCCGTAATGAAGAGCGGCAACTACGCATACATCGGACGCAAGCAGAAGAAGAGAGATTTCAGAAGACTCTGGATCACCCGTATCTCCTCAGGCTGCAAGGCTAACAATATCAACTACTCAACCTTTATGAACGGTCTCAAGAAGGCTGGCATCTCACTCAACAGAAAGATGCTCTCAGAGATCGCAATTGCAGACGCTCAGGCTTTCACAGCTCTCGTTGAAAAGGCAAAGGCAGCTCTCTAATAAAGGCTTTCAGCACCTAAGTCTAATTGTCTTAGGTGCTTTTATCATTTTTAAAGAGGTGTTGCATTTGAAAATGAAAAATGTGGTGCTTATCGGTATGCCGGGCTGCGGAAAAAGCACCGTCGGCGTCGTGCTGGCAAAGACCCTCGGTTTCAGGTTCCTTGACTCGGATTTGCTGATACAGGAGCAGGAGGACAGACTGCTGAGCGAGATCATCGAACAGGACGGTATAGAGGGCTTTGAAGAGATAGAAAACAGGGTTAACTCCGGAATAAACGTGAGAAAGACCGTTATAGCCACAGGCGGAAGCGTGGTGTACGGCAGAGAGGCTATGGAGCACCTAAAAAGCATTGGCGCGGTGGTGTACATAAAGCTGCCTTATGAGGAGATAGAGCACCGTCTGGGTGACCTGACAAAAAGGGGAGTTGCCATAAGAAAGGGACAGACCCTCATGGATCTTTATAATGAGCGCGGACCGCTCTATGAAAAATACGCCGATATCATAGCTGACGAGGAAGGCAGGACGATTTCGGATATGGCGCTGTACGTCCGTGACAAGGTGCTGGAGTATTTTTCCGGAAGCTCAGGAGGTGAAGGCGCATGATAAGCGCAAAGGATAATGAGCTTATAAAGCAGGTGACGGCGCTTATATCCAGTCCGAAACGAAGGAAAGAAAGCGGCAGCTTTCCCGCTGAGGGAGTAAGGCTCTGCGTTGACGGAGTGCAGTCCGGCGCAGAGGTGAGGTGCTTTCTCTACACCGATGCGGCAAGGGAAAAATATGCCGATGAATACAGGCTCATTTCATCTGCTGCAAAAAGGTGCGAGGAAATAAGCGAAAGCCTGTTCAGGAAAATTTCCGACACCCAGAACCCGCAGGGCTTTCTTTGTGTGTTTACAGCCCTTGACAAAAATCACAAATCGTATACAATAAATAAACAGGGACGTTATGCCGCACTTGAGAACATTCAGGACCCGTCAAACATGGGTACTATATTAAGAACAGCCGAGGCACTCGGAATTGACGGAGTTATACTTTCGGAGGACTGCTGCGATATCTACTCTCCCAAGGTGGTCAGGGGCAGCATGGGCGCGGTTTTCAGGGTGCCGGTTATAATAGTAAGGGATTTCACATCCTACATTAAAGAACTGACTGAGACGGGTATCTTTACCTACGCCTCCACTCCGCATGAAGCTGAGGACATAAAGAATATGACCTTTGAAAACGGCGGCGTGATGCTGATAGGCAACGAGGGCAACGGACTTCGTCCCGAAACGATAAACGCATGCTCAAAAAGCGTCAGGATAAACATGAAGGGCAGGGCGGAATCCCTCAATGCTGCGGCAGCGGCGGCTATACTTCTTTACAGTTTGCTGTCATAAGCATAGATGCCCCGGATCGGTATTATAATATAGACAGATATGGGTAAATTTCGCAGAAGGAGGTGCGCGAATGGAAAAGAGAGTGCTGTACACCCTTTGGATGCAGTCCTGCATAGGATATGCAAACCCTTATGTAATGCAGATAATAAACACCTTTGAGACCTCGGAGCAGATATACAGCGCCGGAGAACGCGAGCTGAGGATATCCGGGCTGTTCACAAAGGGGCAGCTCAATAAGCTGCTGAATAAGGATCTTGATCCCGTCAAGCGCATTTATGAAAGAGCTGTGCAGGCGGGCGTCAGAATAGTTACCATATCGTCAGGGGAATATCCGGCGTCACTCCGCCGTATACCCGACCCTCCTCTGCTGTTGTTTATCAAGGGAAAGCTTCCCGCGCACAGGGGTCTGAAGGTGGCTGTGGTAGGTACCCGCGAGCCTACCAGACTTGGCAGGCAGGTGGCCTATGACCTGTCATACGAGCTGACCAGAAACAAGGCTCTTATAATCAGCGGAGGAGCCGAGGGGATAGACATACAGGCTCATAAAGGCGCACTTACTGCCGGCGGACAGACGATATGCGTTTTAGGAAACGGTCTGGAGGCCAACTACCTGAGAAAATATGCCGGCGTAAGGGATGAGATAGCGCAGCACGGCGCGGTTATCTCGGAATATCCTGTGGACATGACGGCAACGCCTTTCTCTTTCCCGCAGCGCAACAGGATAGTTGTCGGTATTGCGGATTGCACTCTGGTGGTTGAGGGAGGACTGGACAGCGGTTCCCTTGTCTCGGCTTCAAAGGCCGCCGAGCAGCATAAGATGGTATTTGCAGTGCCGGGCAGTCTTGATAACAAAAAGGCACTGGGACCGAATTATCTGTTGACCAAGGGCGCAAGGGCGGTCGTGCGCAGTCAGGATATTATCGAATGGTACGATACCCGAAGGAGCGCTGATGATATATCTCCTCCGGTGCTGAACCAGAGGGTTATAGACAGCGCAAGGAGCATTACAAAGCAGCGTATGAACGAGGCAGAACGATACAGCAGCCTGACAGAGAGTGACGCCGTTGACTCCGGAAAAGATTACGAGCGTATCCAGGAGGATCCGGTCTCTGCACGAAAGAAGATCCAGGTCGCGCCTCATCCTGAACAGGAAATAAAAGAGCAGACTGCGCCGGAGACTGACTCTGCTCCGGAATGGAGCTACAGGTCTCCCGGAAAAAACAGTATCAGAAAACCAAAGGCTGAAAGTATAAAACGGTTTGAACTTCTGGAGACGAGTACAGCCGATATCCCTGAATCTCAGGATAAAACTGCCATTTTACACGAAAAAAATGATAATACTTCGTCAAAGACGGAGAAAACCGACTCTGATTTGCTCACTATGTTGACAAAACCGGCGCTTACGGTGTATCATACAATTTCAGAGACACCAAAAGCGGCTGAAATGATCGCTGCCGAGCTTGGCATGAGCGCGACAGATGTGCTTACGGCTCTTTCTGAGCTGGAAATGTTTGGTCTGGCAGAGGTAAACGGCTATGGGATCTATCACAGAAAATAATGCAGCTTTCCCGTTGTGAGCATCGGGAGAATACAGCATAAGTCTACGGAGGAAATATATGTCAAAGCTTGTAATAGTTGAGTCGCCCGCAAAGGCAAAGACTATAAAAAAATATCTTGGCTCCGACTATGAGGTCGTGGCTTCAATGGGACATATAAGAGATCTGAACCCCAACAGGCTCAGTGTTGATATAAAGAAAAAATTTACGCCCAAATACGAGGTTATCAGCGGAAAGGAAAAGCTTGCCGACGAGCTTGTAAAGCTTGCAGGCAAGAGCGACTATGTGTATCTTGC
>JAFTCS010000010.1 GCA_017454565.1 Clostridia bacterium | reverse complement strand
TCACTTCACGCGACTGGATCTCCATATTGTCGCACCAGATGTTTCTTGCCACAAGTATCTCATCCGGGTCGAGGGTCTTGTCGTGGTTCGTGTCAAAGGTGTCGGAAACATATTCTTTGAAATTATCGTCCGGGAAGGTGTCGTCGGTTATCTCAACAGGCTCTATCCCCTCGGCTAAGGGGCTGTAAGCCGCTCCGGAAAGGGCTGCCGTCTCGGTACACAGAGCCATTATCGCCGCCATACAGCCGGCAGCAGCTCTTATCATTTTACTCCTTATGCTTCTCACCTTTCATACTTCCTTCCTGCTCTTAGCAGTAAATAAGACCGCCCCGGGCTCTGCCTGTGACGCTAGTTAAATATGTGTACAAATTTAGTGTATCATAAATAATAAGTGAAGTCAAGAGAAAAGCATAGCCTGATATACAAAACGATCCCGCAGATCAGACCGACCTTTGCACGAATGCAGTATGCAATTCTTTAGGCCCTGCCGAAGCAAGACGAAAAAAGGGAGGTCAGCGGTCTGATAACACTGATGAATCACAGCGCTTTCGACCCTTTAATGTGTTAAAAAATTGTCATACTCGTATTGCATCATTTTTTCGGTGCTGTGTCAAGGGGAAAAGGCCCATAAATGCAAAGAATCCCGACTTTTTTGCCGGGATTTTTATGGTTTGCTGAATATCTTCTTACCACAGCCTTTTTGTGCCTTTCAGGTGCGCTTTTATGGCTGTGATATCCTCTGTGCTGACCTCGTCGGAATCGCCGCCGGGTGCGGCCGCACAGGCAAGCATATAATCGCTTAGTATGGCGGTCTTTTTCAGGTGCTTCTTGACAGCCGTTATGTCGCTTGTGCTGACCAGGCCGTCGCCATTGATATCGCCGATGAGACAGATCTCCGGCTGTATCTCTTCTGTGATCCTTCCTCCTGAAAAACCGATGATGTAAGTCCTGGGAACATAGTTCGGGGCGCTTATCATTATCTCGTAATAGCCGTCATCGAGAACCGGGAGCGTAAACGTTCCGTCGACCGCATCGATGGTCACACCGTCTATCAAGGCGGTTGCGGACTCCGGCGCTGTTCCGGAAAACGAGATGGTCCCGCCGGTGTAAACGGAGCAGACTTTCGATGTGGCCTTTATGCCGTGATCACCGTTTATCAGTGTGTCTCCCCAGTCTGTCAGCGTTTTTCCGTCCCAATCTTCGGCTATGTCGAGATAGGAGAGATCGCTGCTGTTGCCCTTCCAGGACCAGCCCAGGTAACCTACGTTTTTCTCTGTACAGTAGCTCATAATGGTGGCTTCGTCAACGTCGCCGTTGGTGTGCCGGGCGCCGAACTCGCCGATAACAACAGGAACGCCTATATTCAGCGCATTGTCGATATTCTTCTTTACTGTGGCTGCGTTTGCGCCTGCATACTCATACATATGTATCGAGAATACCGTGTTTTTATCGGGGTCGGAATCAAACACCGATCTGCCGTAGTTCTTTATCGAATCGGGATACTGTCCCCAGCCGGCACAGTCTATCATCAGCATATTGTCTATGCCTGCGTTTCTGATGTCTGCGATAGCGGTCTTATAGCCGGCGGCCCAGCTGGAGCCGTTCCAGCTGCCGTACCATTCGTTGGCAATATTCAGGATGACATACTTCTCGTTGCCCTTGAGAACGTTCTTGTTCGCTATCCAGTAGTCCACCGCAGCGTCAAGGTCCGAGGTGCTGTCGCTGCCTGTTGCGTCGTGGGCTTCAAGAATGCAAACAAGGTTGTTCTCCTTGCAGAGCGACACTATGTTTTTAAGCTGGCTTCTTGTGGTCTTGGTCCACTGGCCGCCGTCAGCTGCGACCACTCTCACAGTGTTGGCTCCGTTGGCAGCAGCACCCTTGATAGACGCCTCTGTATAGGACGTATACCATGCGTGGGGAATATTCACGCCCCTCATAACGAAAGCGTTCCCGTTGGCATCCATTATGCTTGTTCCGCTGACATAAAACCCGTCAGCCGCCGCATCGGCAGACATCTCGGGGAGCGCCGCCGCAAGCATGAGCGCCGAGGTAACAGCGGCAGCCGCCGTACACAAAAAGCTTAATAACCTTTTCTTCATATCAAAACCTCCCGCAGCAGACTGATTTTCAAGTTCATTCTACCACAAAACCGTCACTCCGTCAATGAAAACGGCTCTGCTTCGGGATAGTTCACAAACAAGGCCATGTTCCTTTGTTCAACATTCAGGCAGGCCCCTGTTATTTGTCCTTTCTCTTTATCAGTTTGTCAAACTCTGTCACCACCGGCGTCAGCACTCCGCCTGCCGCAAAGATCACCCACGACCACTTCCAGCTGTCAAAGATGAAGCTTACAGCAAGAAAAGCTGCGATCAGCACCAGCCAGTATATCATCACAAGGTTGATGCCGTCCCTGCGCTGCTCTTTCTTTTCTCGGCTGAAATCGCTGTCCTCAAGCAGCTTGTCAAAGCCTCCCATATATATGGATGACTTTACAATAATGAACACGCCGGTGGAAATGAAGGCAAACATACCGCAGAGACCGCCTGCCCCGATAATATCCTCCGACTCGCCGTACTTCTCACCCAGCACCGCAAGCACGATCATAAGAGCGACTCCGATGATACATAGAATGACTCCCGCTGTTATGCTCCTGGTGTTGGAAGGCCTGAACTGCTCCCTGCGCTCCTTGGCCATGCCGCTCACGCCGTAGGCCGTTTCGATAGGTTCCTTCTCAAGATAGGAGAAGCGCTGCATCGGTCCCGAAGCGGTGATGAAGATCCCAACTGCCGCCGCAACGAAGCAGAGCATCAGCGCAACGCCGACGCCTGCAAGCAGATCGCTGCTGTCGATCTCGGAAAGCGCTCCCAGAAGGAACATCGGGATGCAGCCGAATATGCAGAGAAAGGTCCCCAGAGCCACCTTGAAGGAAAACCGGCGGTTAGCTTCAAGATAAGCGTTGGCCTCCTCCATGCTCACCTGACGCAGAGGTGCTGCGCTGTCTTCGGCAGTAGAAAACTCCGGCTCGCCAAGCTCGTCCTTTAAAAGGTAGTCGGTGGTCACGCCGAAGATCTCGCTTAACATGATTATCTTATTGAGGTCGGGAACTGACTGTGCCCCCTCCCACTTTGACACCGACTGTCTGCTGACATTCATTTTCTCTGCAAGCTCTTCCTGTGAGAGCCCGTTCTTTTTTCTAAGAGTGATTATCTTATCCGCAAGTATCATAATGATCTCCTCCTTCGGGTCATCCCCGTCTTTTCTGGATCCATCATAGCATTTTTCACGTTTACATTCCACCAATCAGGCTTTTCAATTTGTCAACCGGCAGTTGCGCCCGGTTGCGAACTGCGCAATTACGTCGTTTTGAGCCATTGGTCATCCGGATCCCCAGTACAACTTTAATATTAGCGCAAGGCGGGATGATTGTCAAGTGTTGTTTGCCGCAGTACTGTTCCGGTCAGGCTGTCATGATCATGCACGAGCCTGTGCGTCAGCTCGCTTTAGGGGGTGTTATATCTTTCCTGATGTCAAAACAGGCAAATTATGGTTGACGGGGCTGCCCGGATATGAAATAATAATAGAACAATGAAATAATAATAGAACAATGAAAAATTTGACTTCCCAAGAAACGAGGAACACTGTCATAATGAAAAAAACAAAGGGACTCGAACCCCCGACCTACTGGTTCGTTGAGCCTCATAGTTCCCGCTGCAGGGCATACTGTTCTGATACGTTTTCCGGCTGAAGACAAGCCATGAAACCAGTGTGTGAAGATGGACTCCAGCGGCAACTTTGTTGATAATTTGACATTGTTTTTATTTTTTAATAAAAGGCAACAGAGCGCCGGACCGGCGGTGGATCGCTTCGGTTTAAAGCCGGAGCAAATGCTTTTGCAGCATTATATATCATTATATGTAATATATATACCGGAGGGCCTTTGGGGATGACACAACCATTCGTTAATGTGCCTACATTCAGGCACGATACGTTGTAGATATTGCTAATTTTTAATGAAATGTGAAGAAATTGCTTGCATTTATCCAAAAAATATATTATACTTAATTTAGTTTATTATATGGCGGAGAGCATTTCGCCGCTTACGGAGTAGTTTAGCCTACTATGCAAGGCTGTTTCAACTTGCGGGACGGGCTTAAATATGGAATCTCTAAAAAATCTTAATCAAGGAGGAAATGAGAATGAAACAGAATGTAATGAAACGTACACTGGCTGGTGTCCTGGCAGTTCTCACTGTAGCGGCTTATATGCCTGCAAACGTAGGGGGCTTTTTGACAGAAAGCACGGGCATTGTTATGGGCGTATCGGCTGAGGGAGCAACATCAGTCAGCACGGCTGATGATCTCGAGAATGCTGTTAAAGCCGGCGGGGCTGTTCAGCTGACAGCAAACATTGACCTGACCAAGACACTGAACGTTACTGAGGATGTCACGATCGATCTGAACGGATACAACATCACTGCAGACGGCTTCCGTGCTTTCCATGTACAGTCCGGCACACTGACACTGAGCGGAAACGGTACTGTATCCAGCACTGGTAGCAAACTGAGTGCTGATAGTTCTGTTATTCGTGTCGGCGATGGATTCGATGCGGCTGATGGAACTGGTACTACTCCTGCGGCACTTACCGTTGGTAAAGATGTAACAATATCCACCGACAAGTGTTATGGTATATCTGTTTTTGGAAGAAAAACAGCAGAGACTCTTAATGTTTATGGTAACGTTAATGTTACAAGCGACAGAAACGCTATTTCAGGAAACGGAACTTCCGGATTAGGTTCTACTGAAATAAACATATATGAAGGTGCATCTGTAACATCTACCGGTGATGTTGCAATCTATCACCCACAGGCTGGTGCTCTGAATATCACAGGCGGCACTATCGAGGGTGTTGGCGGTATTGAGGCTAAGGGCGGTGCAATTGACATTTCAGGTGATGCTGTTATTACTGCAACAGGCACTGTTGGGCATGTAGCTAATAATAATGGTACTTCGACCGATGGCTATGCGATAGCAGCAGTTAGAAACTCCAGTTATGCGGGCAATAATACGTTTGAAATCAGTGGCGGAACATTCTCCGGTAAGATTGGCGTAGTTGTAGATGATAATAACACCAGTGCTAACTATGATCCTGAGATCCATATCACAGGCGGCAAGTTCACCGATGACGTTAGCGCTTATGTTGCTGAGGGCTATGCTCAGAATCCTGACGGTACTGTTGTGACACTGGATAATTACATCTGGCAGCTTAGTGAGAGCAAGACTTACACGCTCGAAGACGATATGGAACTTAAATATCTTTATGTCCCTGCAAATGTGACTGCTACACTTGATCTTAAAGGACATAAGATAATCAGTAGTAATAATGAAGGGTATTCAACTGTTTATATTTTCGGTAACCTTACGATCACAGATTCACGCGGCGATGGCGTTATAGAGTCATCGAATAGTAGTGGTATTGTTGTTGGTAAAAATGGTACTTTGACATTTGAGGAGGGCAAGGTCGAGGCTCAGGAAGTTGCTGTGTTGTTCCCCTATACCGGTGCTAAAGTTACCATCAACGGCGGATCTTTTATCACAACAGATAATTTCGTTTTAGGCGGAAACGGAACTAAGAGAACGACTGATACCACTCCGAACGAACTAACTGTAAACGGCGGTACATTCTATGGTAAGATCTCTTCAACCGGATATGTTGCCTGTGGTATCTATTGTCCTAACGATGATATCATCACCCTCAACGGCGGTTCATTTACAGCATATAACGGTGCAGGTATTGTTGCAAGGGCAGGTAAGATAACTATCAATGACGGTGCTTCTTTCACTACTACCGGTACTGCAACCGGCAAGGTCGGCGACTCCAGAGTTGTTGTTCCTTGTGCTCCGCTGGTATTTGATACAGAGGCAAATTATCCCGGTCTTAAAGCTGATTCACAGATAACCGTTAACGGCGGTAGCTTCTGGTCAGAAGACTATGCTGATAATATCGCTGCAATTGGTGATAAGTCAAGGATCAAGCTTGCAGGCGGAACATATAATTCTGATATCGACCCCGAGTTCATAGCTGACGGCTACTATCTGATAGATAATGCCCCTAATTATACCGTTAAAAAGGACGAGCGTGTAGATCTTTCTAAGGCTAAGATCGTTGTTAATGATGGCAAGGCTTATTCAAGCAGCAATCCCCCCAGTGACATTAGAAGCGATATCAAGGTCACAATTGGCGATGTTGAACTTGTTGCAGGAGAAGACTACGAGATCTATGAGGGCGACACTTCGGCTTATGATATTGGCACTTATGTGTTCAAGATCAGAGGTCTCGGCAATTACAAGGGAACAGCCACAGCAAACTGGACTATCACAAATTCATTGGAAATAACAGTTTATGGCTATAACAGCGATACTTCAGCTTATTTTAAGCCTTGTCAGTATGGCAAGTCTGTAACTGTAACTCCTCCAGAAGGTTTTGTTTGGGACGAAACCTGCTACTGGGAAGTTGAAAAAGATGTAAACCAGTGGGAGATCGTAAGCTATTCGCAGAACTACAGCTTCATTGCACTGAAAAATGCAACTCTAAGAATTAACAAAAGCGCAGAAGAAGTATCTGAAAAATCTGCACTGACAATGTCTACATCCAAGACAAAGTACAATAATAAGAATGCTATCAAGTTCACATTTAACCGCAGCATTGATGAAAAGTACACGGCTAAGGAAGTTGGTATTCTTTACGCTACTAACAAACTTGCTGGTGCTGATACTACTAAAGCAAACTATAAGACTGCAAATCTCAGTGAAAGCGGAACTGCGTATGGAGTTGAAAATCTTGAAGAGTCACTCAAGACATTATCAACTGTTAAGAAATTTGTTGCTAATGTCAAGAAATCTAACGGGACTGTTGAATTCTCTTACGCACTTAGCGCTGACAACATTTATGCAAATGCG
>JAFTCS010000097.1 GCA_017454565.1 Clostridia bacterium | reverse complement strand
TCCCGTTGAGCCGACGGTCGCGATGATCTCTCCGACGCGAACGTGATCGCCAACGCCGACAAACAGTTGAGCGCAATGCGCGTATCGAGTATAAGCGTCAAGATGCGGGTGGTAGAGCAGGATTTGATTGCCGTAGCCGTCATCAACAGCGGATGCAACATCAAGATAGATATATCCTCTCTCCTGACAAATTGGCTGTATAGCACGGTTGAATTCAGCTATCGTGGTGTTGTTCAGATCCCTGAGCTGGGAATCGACCAGCATAGGCGTCACTGACTGCACATAAATGACCGCATTCGGGCATTTTTCGGCAATGCGCTGTGTAATTATCTTCATGCCCTCAACAGCGCCGTCAACGCCGTACATGCCTATATCATTCATACCGAGCATAATGAATATCTTCGCAGGGTCAATATATGCGGCTCCGTCATCGACCGTAAACTTTTGCCCGTTATAGTAGGGATGTACGTTATCCTCACGGTAAAGATCCCACTGGGCATTGTTGTAGCCAAGACTGCCTGCACACAGGAATTCGGCATTACCTAATGAACCGTATTCGGCATAGTATGAAAGTTTCAGGGTAACGCTGTCACCTATAAAGAGGGCGTCATCAAACCAGCTTGAATCCACCGGCGTACCGGAGGGTGTCACTGACGTACGGGGCTTCTGCGACTCACGGCTGCTTTCCTGCTGTGAAGGCTCCTCGCTGCTCTCCTCCTCGCTCTGCTCAGAGCTTTCCTGCGAAACTTCTTCCGAACTTTCCTCAGAGCTTTCCTCTGTGCTTTCTTCGGAGCTTTCCTCCTCTGAAGGTTCCTCAGAAGCCGCCTGGCTTTCCTGAGCTGATGACTCTTCTTCGGAGACTTTGCTTTGTTCTTCGGACGTATCGGATTTTTGTTCTGATGTCTTTGACGACACTTCGGCTGAGCTTTCTTTGCCGGAGCTTTTCTTTGCCGAGGACTCAGGTTTTGAAGTGTCAGACGCTTGCTTTATCGGCACAGCAGATTTTTCGGATGATTCGACCGCAGTCTCGGATGGAGCTGAACTTTCATCCTTTGCCTTGTCGTTTTTGGAGCATGCGCAAAGTGAAAGGGCAAGCGCTGCCGTTATCATTACTGCAAGAATTTTTTCATCGCCAGGTACCTCACTGGACATTAGCCTTAAGATAATCTGCCCAGACCTTGCAGCCTTCGTCTGTAAAGTGCAGTCCCATTCCGTTGGGATTATCGTCTGAGGGAGGATCGCCGCAGTATTCATATCTGAGATCGCCGTTTTCATCGGAAACAGCAGAGTAAACGTCAAGATACTTTATATTCTTTTCGGCGCATACCTCTTTGAGTTTCTCATCGAAAGCCCTTATGTTATCGTTGTTCAGATCACCAAGTGAGTAATTGCTTATCATAGGTGTGACTGACTCTATGTAAATGACCGCATCCGGGCATTTCTCGGAAAGCTTGTCGATAACCTGCTTCATGGCGTCAATGCTGTCATCGACACCGTAAAGCACTATGTCGTTCATGCCCATCATAACAAATATTTTCTTGGGCTGCAGACGTTCAACACCGTCAAAGATAGTGACCTTTTCTCCGTTCAGCACAGGATGCACATTATCCTCATGGTCAATGTCCCACAAAGAGTTGTTGTATCCAAGGCTGCCGGCGCACAAAAATGTGGTCTCGCCCAGATCGCCGCCATCGGCATAATATGAGAGTTTGAGTGTAACACTGTCACCGATGAACACGGCATCATTGAACCAGCTTGCGTCAACGGGCGTCCCGGACGGCTGCGGCTCCGCCGAGCTTTCGGCAGACGATTCGGTGCTTTCTTCCTTACTGCTCTCATCCTGAGCAGAAGCTGCGGCTGATGATTCCGAAACGGAAGTTTCGTACGAACCTGAATTCTTGGTGTTCTCCTGCTTAGATGAACAACCGGCTGCAAATGCAGCAACTACAAGAACCACAGACAACAATATTGCCTTATATTTCATTTTGGTACCTCCAGTTCTATTGATTTGAAACACCGGGATTCGACGATCCTCGGCATAATCGGACAACTATATATTTTACCGCCTTGATAGTCTGTTGTCAACCGGATTTCTTCAACAAGAAAAAGATTTTTTCCGGAATTCAAAAAAACTCATGTATAAACGTGTAACTTTATTAAAGTGACAGACAATTCATAGAATCAGCCTGGCATCTTCTGCGTTTACGGAACGCAGGAATAAAGCGGCACAGATTACTGCACCGCTTAAATCAAAGCAAATCGCTGTGTGTGCCTGTACGTATAAGCTCCAGTACCAATCTGTCTGAATAGACTTTATAAATCAAAAGCCAATCAGGCTTGATATGACATTCCCTCATATTTTTATAGCTTCTTGAGTTTTCCAATGCGTGATCTCTGTTTTTTTCGGGAAGCGTGTGTTCATTTGCCAGCATGGTAATAATATTTTTCAATTCTTGTACATCGCACCCTCGTTTAACAGCAAGCTTATAGTCCTTTTTGAATTGTCCCGTGAATTCTATTTTAAGCATTGAGCGCCTCCATCAGATCATCTACACTATCAAAAGGACCATATACATCGCTGCAATTTTCTGCTGATTCCATTGCAGAAAATGTAACATTATTCGGAATCTCAGCAGTGATTGCGAAAGGTATAGATTGACTTCTTATTGATTGACGAAGAAAAATGTTTACCGCAGTTGAAAGATCCATGCCAAGCTTAGCGAACAATTCCTGTGCCTGCTTTTTTACATCTGCATCTATACTTATATTTGTGCTTACCTTTGCCATAGTATCAACTCCTTAATTTCATTATTAAAATTATATATCATCACATAAGGTTTGTCAATATATTATGCGCATTTTATAGCTATATTATGCACATCGCATCTCCAAAGCTGAAGAATCTGTATTTTTCTTTAACGGCGGTTTTGTAGGCATTCATTATGTTATCAAAGCCGGCAAATGCTGAAACAAGCATAATAAGTGTGCTTTCGGGAAGATGAAAGTTGGTTATCAGTCCGTCTATGACCTCAAATTTAAAGCCCGGATAAATAAATATGTCAGTCCAGCCCTCGCTCTCGCGTATGCAGCCTTCCTTTTTGGCGACTGTTTCAAGTGTACGGCAGCTTGTAGTTCCGACACATATAACACGCCCGCCGTTTTTCTTTGTCTCATTTATGAGCCGGGCGGTTTTTTCGTTCAATTCGTAGTGCTCGGAGTGCATTTTGTGATTGGTCACATCGTCAACCTTTACAGGACGGAAAGTACCCAGACCAACGTGAAGTGTCACAAAACCGATCTTTACGCCCATTTCTTCGGCTTTTGCAAGCAGCTCCTTTGTAAAGTGAAGTCCTGCTGTGGGTGCCGCAGCCGAACCTCTCTCTCGGCTGTAAACAGTCTGGTAGCGTTCCTGATCCTCAAGCTTTCGTGAATATACGGCGGCAGCGGCATCTGACCAAGCTTGTCAAGCGCTTCATAGAAGTTACCCTCGCATTCAAAATCGACAATACGGTTGCCGTCGTCGGTCACGTCTGCCACTGTACATTTAAGTATACCGTCACCGAATATGAATTCTGACCCGGGCTTAGCCTTTTTACCGGGCTTTGTAAGAGTCTCCCACCTGTTCCCGCTTATGCAGCGCAGCAGAAGGAACTCCACCCTTGCACCGGTACCGTTTTTCAGACCGAATATCCTTGCAGGCAGCACCCTTGAATCATTGAGTATCAGGCAGTCCCCTTCTCTGAAATGCTCAAGAATATTATAGAAATGCTCATGAGACATCTCGCCCGTTTCCCTGTCAAGAACAAGAAGTCTTGAACTGTCGCGGGGTTCAACGGGAGTCTGGGCAATAAGCTCCTCCGGCAGATCATAGTAAAAATCGCTTGTTTTCATATATTATTACTCCTTTTCACTTACCATCATTTTTACATTATACACCACCAGGAATAAATTGCAAGTACAACATAAAAAAGCACACCCTCAATGAGAATGTGCTTTTGCATTATATACCGTTTTTTATAACGTGCGCTTGTTCTGATTCACCCGAAGGGAAGCTCCACGCTGATATCAGAGCTGAGGACCTGCTGCTACAAGAGCCTTGCCTGCCTCGTTTGTCTCATACTTCTTGAAGTTCTTGACAAATCTTGCTGCAAGATCCTTTGCCTTTTCTTCCCATACGGAAGCATCTGCGTATGTGTCTCTCGGGTCAAGGATGCCTGTGTCAACACCGGGAAGCTCTGTGGGAACCTCAAAATCAAAGTAGGGGATCTTCTTTGTAGGAGCGTTCTTGATATCGCCGTTAAGGATAGCGTCGATGATGCCTCTGGTATCCTTGATGGTGATACGTTTGCCTGTGCCGTTCCAGCCTGTGTTTACGAGATAAGCCTTGGCGCCGCTCTTCTGCATCTTCTTTACAAGCTCCTCAGCGTACTTTGTGGGATGAAGCTCAAGGAAAGCCTGACCGAAGCAAGCTGAGAATGTGGGAGTAGGCTCTGTAATGCCGCGCTCTGTGCCGGCAAGCTTAGCTGTAAAGCCGGAAAGGAAGTAATACTGAGTCTGCTCGGGTG
>JAFTCS010000096.1 GCA_017454565.1 Clostridia bacterium | reverse complement strand
AGCTGAAAGTCATGCTTGCGCATGTTCACCGCTATCTGCCTTATTACAGTAAAGACGAAATCGAAACGATACTATCCAGCAAGTCCATCCTGCAAATCAACAATGAGGCGTTCAGCAGCTGGAAAGAAAAGCGTATCGCAAAAAAGGTCATGGCCGAGCATACACATTTTGCATTCGGCTCTGACGCACACTATCTGACAAACCGCAAGCCAAACTGGGATCTGCTTCAGAAAAAGGTCAAATCCGATGCCATAGCGGTTTCCGATTCGATGTTTGAACGGTATCTGGTATAACTGTGATAGAACCTGAAAAATACGTATACGCGAAAAAATCATATACCCGACCGAATGTTATAGAACGACAAAATGGATATAAAAGTGTTTTCAAATAATTGCCCTGATAATCACATCAGGGCATTATGTTTGTCGGCAAGCTCCTTGTCGATGAGCTTGTAATAGATATGGATTTCTCTCGGACGGCTCTTATCGTCCTTGTTGAGATCATCTACGGTCACATATTCGATAAGGTCAAGGCACATCTGGCGTGTAAGCTCAGTCGCTCCTGCATAGCTTTTCAGACGGGCAATGAATTCCTCAACGTCCTTTTCATCCTGCTGCTGCATTTCGGAGCGTTTCTTGTATTCAGCACACTCAGCCTGCAAAGACTTCTTTTCAGCCTGATACTTTTCAAGCAGGCTGATACATACTTCTTCGGGGATCTTACCAATAACCTTATCTTCATAGACGGTCTGGATCAGGTTGTCAAGCTCTGCAATACGACTTGTAGCTTTCTGCATACGCTTTTTATCGGAACTGTTCTGAGCATCAAGCACACCGTGCTTGCGTTTCAGAAATTCTTCCTTTGCCTTTTCCTCGTCAGCGGCTTTCTCGATCATATCCTGAATATCCATAAGGATATACTGCTCGATCAGCGAGCGGCGGATATAATGTGTCGTGCAACAGCCCTTGCCGAAGCGATTATGATAACCGCACATATAAGCCATATACTTGCGGTTGGCTGAACCGACCTGACGCATCTTGCTCCCACAGCTATCACAGTACAGAAGTCCTGAAAGCGGAGCTAACTCACCGATCTTGTCTCGCTTGCCACGGCTCACCGAAGCCTCGATCTCACGGACTTTTTCCCACAGCTCCATAGTAATGATAGGCTCATGATTGTTTTCACGCATAAGCCATTCAGATGAATCCTTGCGTATCCTCTTGTGATTCTTATAGCTCACAGTAGTTGTTTTCATCAGTGCAAGCGTACCGATATAGATCGGATTGCCGAGAATACGAAGTACTATCGAAGAACTCCAGAGATGTACTGAAGCGTGGGGATTTACCTTGTTTTCACGCTGATACAGATAGTCCATAGGTGTTGGTATCTGTTCTGCATTAAGTACATCAGCGATCTGTTTAGGCTTTTTTCCTTCTGCCCTCATCTCAAAGATACGGCGGACAACAGGTGCAGCCTGCGGATCAATAACTGGAGTGTTCTTCTCATCATCGCCTTTGAAATATCCGTAGGCACAGTATGTTGTGCGATACTTTCCGGCTTTTGCATTTGAGTTGATAACAGCTCTCAGCTTCTTGGAAGTATTGGCGGCGTGCCATTCGTTAAAGACATTCATTATCGGCATCATATCCATTCCCGTGCTTTCCGAATTAGCTGTATCAACATTATCGGTCAGTGCGATAAAACGGATATTGTACATCGGGAATATGTAGTCCGTGTATTGACCTACCTGGATATAATTACGCCCGAAACGGCTTAAATCCTTGCAAAGTATCAGGTTGATCCTGCCGTTCTTGGCATCGTCGAGCATTCTCTGCACACCTGGTCTGTCAAACGTAGTGCCTGAAATTCCGTCATCGACGTACTCGTCATAGAGTGTCCAGCCCTGTTCGCTTACATAGTTACTGAGAATCTTACGCTGATTCTCTATCGAGAGAGATTCTCCGGCTCTCTCGTCCTCGTTTGAAAGGCGGAGATACATTCCCACCTTGTATTCGGTCTGCTTTGGTATCATTACTACTCCTTTCCTCCAAAGCAGCTTTAATCAACATTACAGTTAATAGTATAGCGCGCAATGCCGAAAAAAGCAAGTACTTATGGAAAATTTTTTCAGGTTGTCTGAGGTGTGCGGTTCATCGCCATAACTTCGGAAAACGCCCTTTCAAAAGCGTTGCGATACAGCACTTCACTGAGGTCTTTATCACCGCAGTAGTGCCGGACGATAACACATCTCTCTTTGCCGACCTGGTACTCACGTCTTTCGGTTTTGCAGTTTTTATACTGCTCGTTCATTGCCTGCATTGTCTTGCCGTTTACTGCCTTCTCTCTGTCTGCGGCAGTGTTGTTATTATTCATAGCTTGTTACTCCTTAGCTTATCTATCTCTACGCTTATAGAGCGAGGGGATCGCTTTCTCTATCTTACCCTCGTTTGTTTGTTGTCTTTTTATGCTGAGAGGAACGGCAGAGCCGTCCCTCTCACAGCTATCATTTATGTTAAGGTTAGGGTTTGGTTATCAGCATCATAGCATCTTTCAGCTCATGCTGTATCGTGTAAGTATCGCAGTACCAGTTATCGACATATCGCTTGCAGACGGCAAGCTGAATATCCATAGGTCTGCGGCGGAGCGTACCCTCAGTCATACGCAGGAGTTTT